>JAYUBR010001295.1:0-2960 GCA_043740775.1 Ferruginibacter sp.
GATATAGGCATTTAAAGTTGGCTCAGCAATTCCCCATCTTACCAAATCAAAAAAACGAGGGCCTTCGGTTGCAAATTCCAAACGTCTTTCCCATTGCAAAGCCTGCCGGGCATAAGCCTGTGTCCATCCTGCTGTTGGGTATTCTTTAATATTGTAGATGGAAGGAAATGTACCATCCAGTTTCTTCAATCTTCCAGTACTTGCAGCTGCCCTTCTCCTGATTTGATTGATGAGAGGCAGAGCAAGGCCCTGCTGGCCTAATTCAATATAGGCTTCTGCCTGCATCAACAAAATATCGTCATACCGCAGGATATCGTAATTTTTTGCAGTACCCATAAATGGCCCGAGCTTGAAGTAAGATGAACTGGTTGCCAGTTGCTGATAACGCATGGTGTGAAAGTTGCCATAAACACCCGGATCCCGAACCCAGCTATTACTGAAAGGTTTTGTATTATCGTACTTGTATGGATGACCGTCAATACCAACTGTATGATCCAGACGTGGATCTACGGTTGCTGTAGTTAAATCTGCAATGCTGTTATTGAAGGTTGTAAAATTGGGCAAACCGTTTACATCTGTTGTGTGGGCATTTACCAGGTTTTGACTGGCGGCATGAAAACCGCAGCAGCCATATTGTGGTGCACCATGCGGGTAATTCAATCCATCTTCATAACTCATCCTGCCAGATGTAGTACCATCATTGATGGTAAACTGGATAGCAAAAATTGATTCTGGCCCGTTCTCTGTTTCCGGTAAAAAATCATCGGCGATATCTGCACTCAAAGCATATTTACCCGATGAAATTACTGCTTGTGTTAGAGTAACAACCTCCTGTAATCTTGCCTGATCAATACCAGTTACTTTATGTGTGGCATCTTGCTGATATGCCTGGTATAATCTTAGCTTAGCCAGATAAGCCTGTGCCGCAAATTTATTCGCCCTTCCAATCTGCGTTTGTGTTTCAGGCAAATTGTCAATAGCAAACTGAAAATCAGCAGCAATTTTATTCCATGATTCTTCATTACTCAAATCATTGGAGGTTTTCAGCACATCTGCATCGTTTAGAGTCTCATCAAAAATAGGAATATTTTTATACAACCTTTTCATGGTAAAATAACTGTGGGCCCTCAAAAACTTTAACTCGGCCAACCGTACCTTTTTATCAGGAAAATTGGTTTCAGACAAGGAGCCAACAGCACGTAATGCAACATTAGCCCTACCAATAGATTTGAACAAATTTTGCCAGGTACGTGTAACAAACCAACCCATATTGGGTGTAACCAAATTATAGTGTTCCAATGCATCTACATCACCCACATCACCTGTACCTCCGCCGCCTTTATAGGCATCATCTGAATGTACGCTCCCAAATGCCCAGTTGCTATAAATAGGTCCGATCATATCTCCATTGCCAATAGCAGCATAAGCAGCAGTAACAAGGCCTTCGATAGCAGTTGGTGATGTTAAATCTGCTGAGGACAATACACCCGGTGGAGTATAGTCAAGCACTTTTTTACAGGAGCTTAGTATTGAAAGTCCTGATAAAATAAAAGCTATTATAATTATTTTTTTCATTTGATTTAATTTTTAATTCTTTAAAATGATGCGTTGATACCAAAAGTGAATGTTTTAGGAATAGGTACAGGGTCAAGGTCTATTCTCTCCGGATCAGGACTTAAATATTTACTACTTTTAAACCAAAACAGATTTTCAGCCATTAAGTAAAAGCGCAATCTTGAGAAGACCGATTTTGTTACAAGGTTATATCCAAGCTGGATATTACGCATTTTGAAATAAGAGGTATTCACTATGAAATAATCAGAAGTACGGCCCTCGTTGTTATTGTCTTTGAGTGTTAATGCAGGCACGTTGGTATTGGTATGCGTGGGTGTCCAGCCATTGAATACGCCAGGCCCTACATTTTCCCTGCTTTTCATCAGGTTATTGAATAAAGTATATACATCAAATCCTTTCCTGCCGGCTACACCAGAACCAAACAAAGACAAATCAAAGTTTTTATAGGATAAATCAATCCTTAATCCATACTCAAGAGAAGGCAAGGTGGTTCCTATCCAATCCTGGTCAAGTGCATCAATTTTTCCATCTTTATTTTTATCTACATAACGCACCCTTCCTGGTGCTGCTCCAATCTGTGTAGGGGCTTTGTCTACTTCTGCCTGTGACTGGAAAATACCATCGGTTTTATAACCGAAAATATCAAACTGGGAGTGACCAATGATTGTATTGCCAATAATGCCGGGATACGCAGCCCTTACATTTTCAGGCAGGTAGGTTACTTTATCACGGAAGTGGGCAAAATTTGCCTGTACGTTGTATTTTAAATCTCCAATTTTATCCCCTTTATAACCCAATACAAATTCCCAACCCCTGTTGCTTTTGGATGCACCGTTGACTGTTTTATTCTGGCCTTCGCCCAGAACAGCAGCAACTGGCGGAGAAATTAATATACCGGTTGTATTCCTTGAAAAATAATCGAATGAACCATAAATTTTGTTCCTAAGTAAACTAAAATCTAAGCCTGTATTTATTTCTTCGGTAGTTTCCCATTTTAGATTGGAGTTGCCTGCCTGGGCCTGAACAAAACCAGATGGTAATGTTCCGGTGTTAGCACCTGATAAAGAATAAGCAGTACCTACATTGTAATATTGTTCAAAAAAGCCACCGGTGAGTTGCGACTGTGTTGTTCCATATCTTGTTGCAAAAAGTGTTGTTTTGGTTGCATCACCAATTTCCTGGTTACCTACCCTGCCAACGCCTAGCCTTAGTTTTAATTCGGAAAATATTTTATTATCCTGCATAAATGCTTCTTTATCTATTTTCCATCCTACAGAGGCCGCCGGAAAAATACCATATTGGTTATTGGCTCCAAAACGGGATGAACCATCCCGGCGCACTGTAACAGCGGCCAGGTATTTATCAGAGAAACTATAATCTACCCT
>JAYUBR010001296.1:0-9624 GCA_043740775.1 Ferruginibacter sp.
TACCATCAACCAATCTGCCATTTTCAGGAAGGGCATTATTGATCGTACCATCAGTTGCTGTTGATTTTTTTGAGTTGTTGCAATTGGTAAAAAGGAGAATTGTGATCAACAACAAGGCAAGTAGTTTATTCATAATTGTAGGTTGTACATTTTTATTGTTGATACTGCTGTAGAAAACCCGTCCGGCACACCTCTTGTCATAGTCATCACCACTCAATTACAGTAATGGAAAATAATAAGTGAATGCGCAAGTTACTAAAACGCTTATTTAATTGTTAACCGCAATAAAAGAGAAGCATGGGGATTTATTTTTTGCGAATAAATTTTCTTATATAAACCAATGTCTGCCTTCTTCCATAAGTCTCTTACTACAACACTGCCTTTTATTTTCAGCGAAGCTAAATCGAAAGTTACATCATGAGCGCTGTCACCAATATTGAATAAGCCCAAATACAAATCCTTGCTGCCACTTACATTAGAAACCCATACCATGCTGCCATCTTTTTTATATAATTGCCTTGGGTTTTCTCCCTGCTGGTTTACTGCAAGTACCTCGTCATTGGTAAATAATTTTAATTCCAGTTCCCTGTTCTCCGGCTGGTTGCCGCCCAGCATTAAAGGCGATCGGTAAAGACACCAGAAGTTCATGTGCGTATACAGTTCATCTTCTGTAAACCGGCTGTAGCGCTCTTCTCCAACGGGGCCACGTTTGCTGAGTTTACCAATCTGTATCATATCGCAATCAGGCCAATGACCGGGGCCACCCCTACCTTCCCAGCTTTTAGCGTAATTGAACATGTGCAGGATCATTTCCCAATTGTCCCAAAAATCATCCGCCATACGCCACATATCAGCGTGTTGCTTTACGTGATCTGCGGCAGACAATGCTGTTTCTCCCGGTGAAATACTTAATGGCATTGGCCTGCCACAATTGGCAATCGCTTTTTCATATCCTTCTACTTCCGCTGTGTGATAAGGACGTGCAATATCATCTACTTTAATAAAATCCACATCCCAGGAAGCGTATAGTTTTAAAATAGAATTGAGGTATTCCCGGGCACCGGGTTTACTCATATTCAACCCATACATGTGATTCATCCACGGGCAGGTTGAAGATGTATCCGCAATCATATCAGCAGTAATACCATTGGTACCCATCACCGGGCTTTTTGCCCAAACTGCCTGTCGTGGTATGCCCCGCATTACATGAATACCGAATTTTAATCCGAGCGAATGTACATAATCACTCAATGGCTTAAAACCTTTACCGCCAAAGGCGGATGGAAATTTGGTGGGTTGTGGCAGCAGTCTTCCCCATTCGTCCATGGTAAGCCAGGGCACATACGATCCATCCTGCAACTGCATCTGATATGGATTGCCAATTTTACTGCCTGCAGGATTATCATAAGACCATAAAAAATCGACCACCACATATTGCCAGCCATATTGTTTTAAATTTTTAGCGATGTAATCTGCATTGGCTTTTACTTCATTTTCATGCACGGCAGAACCAAAACAGTTGTAGCTGTTCCAGCCCATGGGCGGTGTTTGCGCAACCTGCGCTTTAACAGAAATATGCAACGAAACAACGAATACGGTAATGATAATAATGGCCTTTTGTAAACCTTTCATGAGTTGATTTTATTTTTCCTGATGGATGTGCAAATTTTTATTGCTGCTAAATTAAACTACATTTTTACTTTTATCATTGTGAATAAATAAGGCGCTGCAGAAAAATTAACAGCTTTCCCTTTCACTGTAATTGCTGTTTCTTTTGGTGCAATCTTTTGAGGCTCCTCAAAAAATATACCTATCAAAATCCTGCAATTTTGTACAGTACACTTTGGTAATTGCAGGTTTAAACAAAAAAAGAGACAGGATAAAGTAGCAGAACTTTATCCTGTTTTATTGTGAACTAATTATTACTATCCATTTTCATTAATAATCAGTATCCCGGGTTTTGTTGCAGGTTTGAATTTTTATTGATCTCATCCAATTGAATGGGCAACCAATACATTTTAGGCCCAACAAATTTTCTTGCTTCTACCAATCTTGGCTTTGCCGCATTGGTGCCAGGATAATAAGTGAATGCTCCATTCGCTTCTTTGTAAATGGTTACGCCTGTTACATTTTTATTCAACACAACATCAGCAATCATCCACCTGCGCACATCAAAATAACGGTGCTCTTCAAAAGCCAGCTCTACCCTGCGTTCATATACTATATCATTCCACAAGGTGGCTCCTGAAGATGTAACTACAGGCATCCTTGCCCTGTGGCGGATTACATTCAATGCTTCTTTGGCGCCTGCTTCATCCCCGGTATTGTATTTTGCTTCGGCCAGATTCAGGTACATTTCACCCAGCCTGAACCATATCCAGTTTTTTGGAGCAAAATTCCAACTGTTAACAACATGGCTTTCATTCAAAAATTTACGGGGGTTATAACCGGAAGCACTGGTGTTCCAGGAATTACCACCATACTTGGTATCCTGCCCGCCTGATTCACTTCCGTCTGATTTTTTAAAGTAGAAGGTTTCTACAGCACGGCCTTTCCACATATCTCCATTGCATAAAACAGTAGCATGTAAACGGCCATCCCTATTGGCATAGGGGTTGGCTTTGTGAACAGGATTAGTCCAGTCAAATTTGGTTCCATCGCTCATTTCAAAATCATCTACAAATTCAGAAACCGGTGTATTGCCTCCCCATGATCCATAACCATTGGGACCATTGGCTTCATCAATATAAGTAAGATTGGTGTTGCTGGAACTGGGCCCTCCCTCACGGTCGAACAACACTTCAGAATTACCAGCCGAAATAAATATTTCGTTGTATTTTTTTGTGATATCATTATCAAAATTATCTAAAAGGGCATACCCATTAGAGGTTGCTGCTGTGATAACTGCCTGTGCTGCATCTGCCGCTTTTTGCCAGCGGCTTGCATAAGGACTTTGATAATGCACTAAAGAATTAGGATCATCACCTCTTGCATTGTTCATCAACGGACTAGCTGCATATAATAATACCCTGGATTTTAAAGCCAAAGCAGCTACACTGGTTGCCCTGCCTTTATCTGTGCCGTTAAAACTTCCGGGAAGTGCTGCAGCAGCTTTATCACACTCAGCTACTATAAAATCAATATTCTCTTTATAGCTGTTCCTTTTCACATCTGCAATTTCACTTACGTTACCAATGCCATAACTTTTTGTAATGAGCGGCATTCCTCCCCAGCGGTTAACCAGGTCCCAATACATCAATGCTCTTATAAAGGTGACTTCGCCAATTAAACGTTTCTTTAGGTCAAGATCAGTGAATGGCACTTTTTCAATATTGTCGAAAAAGGCATTGCAATTACTGATATTCTTCCAAACCACATCCCACCGGCGGGCGCTTTCTCCCCAATGGCCGCCATTCATGCTGTGCCGTGTACTGGCATCTACATAGCCTTGTGTAATGGGCTCACAATCTCTTGACCAGGTAAGAAATGTTTCATCACTCATGGAACTTACCCATGCTTCTGAGTACCACCCATTTCCTATTTGATTGTACCTGGCATTCACAAACGAAGCAGCCAGGCTTGGGTCAGACCACAGAGCATCTTCAGAGATGGCATTCAAAGGCTTTTTATCAAGAATGTCTTTATTACAGGAAACAGTAAAGAGTAATAAAAATCCTGAAATGCATATATATAAATATTGAAAAATCTTTTTCATAATTATTTATAGTTTAAGAATTAAAAAGTGATGTTAAGTCCAAAATTGTATAACTTATTCTGAACGTTGAACCAGCCGGCATAGTTTTGACCACTGGCAGCAGCTTCGGGATCAATATCTTTTAAACCGGTAAAGGTTATTAAATTGAAACCGCTTACGAACACGTTGGAATTGCTAAGTCCAATTTTCGACATCAGGGATTTAGGCAATGAATAAGATAACTGAATATTTTTCAATCTCAAATAAGAAGCATCGTGTAAAAAATAGGTATTCTGTTTTGCCACTGAAGTCTTTTCCCGGTCGTAAATTCTTGGCCCTTTTGAATTTGGATTTTCAGGTGTCCATCGGTTATTAAAATATTCCTGGGTAAAAGTGCCGATACCTCCGCCGCCGCCTTCATAAAATACATATTGCGAAACATTGCCGGCTCCCTGCAATAGCATGGTCAGGTCAAAATTCTTATAGGCAGCGCCCATATTGATACCATAAATAATTTCCGGTGTTTCAGTTCTGCCCTGGCGAACCTGGTCATTGCCGTCAAGTTTACCATCGCCATTTACATCACGAAAAATCAAATCTCCTATTTCTGCATTTCCCAGCCTGGCGGGGTGATCATCTAAGTCTTTTTGAGTTCTGTAAATACCAATTGATTCATACATTAACCAGTCAGCTCCAATAGGCTTATCTGTTTTTCTTTGCCATTCAGGCGTACCGTCAGCTTCATTAAAATTTACGACTTTGCTTTTGGCATATGAAAGATTGCCGCCTATGTTAAACCTAAAATCACGGACGCTTTTATTATACATTAGGCTTACTTCAAACCCTTTTGATTCGGCTGATCCTACATTTGCTTTTGGAAGCGTAAGGCCGGCATATAATGGAATAACAGCACCTGGCAGATCTAAGATTTTCTCTCTTTTTTGTTTGAAAATATCAAACTCAAACGACAATGCATTTTTCAAAAGTTTTGCTTCAAAACCTATGTTATAAGTGGTGGCTACCTCCCATGTTATATTTGGGTTGGCGGTTTGCACCTGCACAATGCCTGTGTAGGCTAATGGATTAGATCCACCAAAGAGACCATTGTTTCCAAAAGTGTATTGCGTTAGGAAATTATACCGCGGTATTTTATCATTTCCCATTTTTCCCCATGAACCTCTTATTTTAAAATAATCAATGAAGGAGATATTCTCTTTCCAGAATTTTTCTTCAGATGCTCTCCATCCGGCAGATACCCCTGGGAAAAAGCCAAACCTGTTTTCTTTAGGAAAATTTTCAGAACCATCATAACGCCAGTTAAACTGCAGCAAATATTTATCAGCATAAGAATAATCAAGACGTCCGAAATAATTCCGGCGGGCTGTTTCATCCGCGGTTCCGTCATTTATCTGAACCCTTGTATCACCTGCAAACAACTGATCTATTGTGGTAGATACATAATCCTGGCGTTGCCCTCTGAGGTAATCATATTTACTGGAATACTGCTCATAAGCTACAAACGTGCTGAAGTTATGAACGGTATTGAAAGTTCTGTTATAAGATAATCTTCCATAAGCAGTAATACCCAAACCCTGATCCATACTCTCGTTGAGCAAGGCATTGCCTGGGCCATATTTGCCGGGATCATATTCCCCTGTAGTATTATTGAGTGTGTACAATGTCCATGCTTTATTAAAGCTTTTGAAGAAGCCATTGCTTTTATCAATAGATACCCTTCCATCAACACCAAGGCCCTTTGTGATCCTTGACAGATCAAGGTTAAGCCCTAAATCCGCATTGATGAAAGTTGCTTTGTTTCGGGTATATCCTCTTGTACCATCCACTGCAGTTAAAGGGTTATAGCCACCAGTTGTTACAGCCCTGCGTAACCCATTTGGATATACGATAAGCTGTCGTGGATCACCCTGAACAATATTCCGCCAAAGTTCTCCCGTGCCGAAACCGCTTTGATAGGGGCCGTTTCTGTCTTCCTGCCTGAGCGCAAGATTTGCAAAAAATCGCAAGCCTTTGGTTGCTTGTATATCCAGGTTAGAACGCAGGTTATATTGTTTGTAGTTACTGGCGCTTTGTTTAAAAATGTTGTTTTCATACTGGTAACCCATCGAAGTAAAATATTTTATATTTTCAGATCCTCCGGAAATAGTCACATTGTGCCTGCTTTGTATACTGTTGCTGTTTAAGGCTTCCTTCTGTGGGTTTACATTTGGATAGCTGATCGGGTCAGAGCCATCCCTGAATTTTTGAATTTCCGCTTCGGTATAAGTAAGCACCGGGTTTTTATCAATCAACCTGGTGATGTCATTGATGGCGGTAGCATAATCAGCAGCATCCGTCATTTTTGGTAAAATAGTGGGAGACCTTAATCCATAATTGAAACTATAACTGATAGCTGTTTTACCTGCTCTGCCACGTTTTGTAGTTACAAGTATTACACCATTGCCTGCACGGGAACCGTAAATAGCTGCTGAGGCATCTTTTAAGATGCTTACACTTTCTATATCATTTATATCAATCCTGCTAAAGCCACCAGCCCTGTCGGCTACACCATCCACTACTACTAATGGACTGTTATCACCAAAGGTATTATTACCCCTGATCAGTAATTTAGAATCATCGTAGCCAGGTTCGCCACTGGTATTTTTTGCAAAAAGCCCGGGCAAACGGCCTGCCAGTGTATTGGCAACAGAGCCCACTGGTATTGCTTTAAGATCAGATCCTTTAACAGAAGAAACTGCACCTGTTAAAGTAACTTTCTTTTGTGTACCATAACCAATTACAATTACTTCTTCAAGCCCCGCCGCACCAGAAGGCGTTAGTTTTGCAACGATTTCTTTTTGCTTTCCTACCTCAATCGTCAGGGTTTGAAACCCCACAAATGACAATTCCAGAACCACGTTGTTATTATCCACAACTGATAAACGGAAGGCGCCCCGTGCATCCGTTGTTGTACCGGTGTTGGTGCCTTTTACCGCCACAGTAACACCCGCCAGCGGATCACCTTTTTGATTGGTAACCCTGCCACTAATATCGTGGTTAAACAGTTCATCCGCCTGTAAGGTACGGCCATCATTGATTGTATTGATGGTGGCTTTTATATAGTTGCCAAATAATACAATGTTACCATTCACAAGTTTGTAACTAATGTGTAATGGCAGGATTACCTGGTTCAATACTTCACCCAGTTTTGTACTGGTTACAGTAAAGCTGATTTTTCGGTTTGCGTCAATTGCTTTTGAGCTAAAAACGAATTGTACATCTGCAATTTTTTCAATTTTTTGCAGTACGTCTCTGATCTTTATATTGTCAACAGATAATGATACAGGTCTGTCTAATACGTCCTGCCCATTTGTTTTTTTTGCTGAAGCAGTAAATATAAAAAGCAGGATGAATACTTGTACAAATGCTATTTTCATTGCCGTTTTTTTTAAAGCAATAATTGCCTTATTTTTCATAAATTGTAATGTTTTTGTACGTGAAATAATCTGAATCGGACAAGAATCAACTTTAACCGGTTGTTATAGCTGGCAGTACCGTAAATATTGCCGGCTATTTTTATGCAACAGATTTATATTGATTGGGAATTAAGGGCATCTCTAAAAACTCATTTTTTTTATTTGACCTCACCCTGTCCAAACGGTCAGCCGGGCGGGCTTTAATTCCTCTCCAAAAGAGAGGAAATGGAGAGTTTTTAGAGATGCCCTTAAGTAATAAATGTTTGTATTATCATATAGCGTTGTTTTGGTTTATAAATAAAAAACTGGTTACACATTAATGACATCCCCTTCCGCCGTTTATTAAAATGATGGTACCCTTCACTTCGTATGTTGCCTGAAACGCCTGGCATACAATATTCAGCGTATTAAACAATGGCTGCTTTGAAAGATCACCGGTGAAAGGACAGTTGGCGAGGTCTTTATTAGCCAGCACAATTTCAAGCCCATAATTTTTTTGCAACAAGTCCAGTACATCGGTCAGCGGTGTGTCATCAAAAACAAATTTGTTTGGGGCTGCAGGCAAATTATTTTCCACAGGAACTATCGCCGGGGCATCAACCAGTGAAGTAATAAAATGTCTGTTTTCGTTGTAATAAATCACTTTTTGATTGGGCGTTATAATTACGCCATTGTTCTTTTTCTGTTGTTCATTTAGCAACACTTCTTCACCATTTTCATACACGGCCACACGGCCCGTTTTTACAGATACTATAATTTTATCGTTTACAATTTTTACATTAAAGCTTGTGCCAAGCACCTGGGTTATCAGCCGGTCGTTGTACACAAAAAAGGGGCGGGCTGCATTTTTACTTACTTCAAAAAATGCTTCGCCATCCAGGTAAACTTCTCTTTTATTTTTTAAAAAATGCCTGGGAAAGGCAATGGCGGCTTTGGGTTGCAGCGTAACGATACTGCCATCTTCCAGTGTTACTTTTTTTGCTGCACCGCTATTATTAATTTCTTCTGATAATCCTTCTGAAACTTTAGCAGCAATCAATGTAGCTGCAGCCGATTGTGTTTTTACTGTTACCATAAAAATACTTACCATAACACCTGTAAAAACTGCCGCAACGGCTGCCCACTTCCTCCAGGGGTAATGGGTGTTTTCAGCATTTGTTAATTCAAAAGATTTATCAGCCCGCAAACCAATGTTCTCTTTTATTGTATCCCACATTCTGGTTTCCAGTTCCTGCATTTCATGGGGGCAGGCAAGGGGTTTAGGCTCATCGTCAAGCAATAAATACCATTGCTGAATCAATGCATGCTCCTCTTCCGTGCAGGTTCCTTCAACATATTTTTTCAATAAATGATGAAAATCATTGCGATCCATTATTTACATTTTTTATTTTAAAATTTGATAAGTATCTCAGTAAATGCTGCCTGCAATAAAACAGTTAGCTGGCTGACGATCAAAAAAATCATGGTTACTTAAAAAATATTTTCTTACGGTAGTAAACCAATATTAACTGGTGTCGGGTAAAGCCATGCAATTCAGGCAATCGTCTTATTATAAAGTCAGTTGAAAAAGAGAATACCCTAATAAAAATAAAAAAATATTTTACCGGAGCTTAAGTGAGAGGAATGTCAAAAAGAGTGGAATAAAATCTTTTAAAAAAATACGCATTGTTTTAATGGAACGGGTGATGTGATACTCCACCGTTTTTTTAGAGAGCTGCATATCTCTCGCAATCTCGTTTACCGTATAGTGTTCTATGCGGTTTAGCCGAAAAATATCCCGGCTTTTTGCAGGAAGGCTTTTTATAGCACTATCAATTGCCTGAGATAATTCATGGGTTAATAAAATACTTTCGCCGCTATTGTCTTCCCTTGCAACATACATGGAAGATTGCAGTGTGTATTTTTCACGTATCATATCAGACCTGATAAAATTAATTACCTGGAACCTGATTGCCGTGTACAAATAACTTTTAAGTTGAAGTATTTTGCTGGTGCGGCGGTTGTTCCATAAGCTGATAAAGAGATTTTGCACCAGCTCTTCCGCTATATTTCGAGTGCGCACTTTTTTCATCGCCGCCAGGTAAATTTCTTTCCAGTAACGAAGATAGATTTCTTTCAAAGCCTTTTCATCACTGTCTTTTAGCAGCTTTAACAATCTTTCATCTGAAAGCAACCGGTAACTCATTGACAAATTTTTTAAGAATCGTTTTTCCTATATGAACTTTTAATTCACGCAGTCGAAGGCTTTTTCAAAGGGAAAGTGATTGAGATATATTGAATAAAAAACGGGCACTTAAAGTTTATTTTTTAACTGCTGATATGGAATATACTTTTCCTTTTACTGTATTAAAAGTTGTTACATAGCCATTGGCATCTGCAACAGACTTTGCTATAACACCGGTAATAGTTACAGGTGCTGGTGTTCGCAAAACACAAACCCCTCCCGCCAGTGAATTG
>JAYUBR010001297.1:0-2952 GCA_043740775.1 Ferruginibacter sp.
ATTAAAAAAGAAGGTAAAAATTTTATTGGCTGGGATTATGATAACTGTGTAATGCTGCCTTATAAATTTGCCCGGCAAATTATTGCAGAAGACTACAGCAACCCGGTTTTAATTGCAAAAGGAAAAACCAATGTTACACCTACGCAACTAAGTACAGAACTACAGGGAGCAATGCGGCAAATAAGAAGATTAAGTCCTACAACAGAAGATAATTTTTCATTAAACAGTGTGGAAGCATTCAGTAAAGCCATCAGCGGATTGTTTGGTACAGTGGACGTTGTAGGCGGCCTGATTGGTGTGATTAGCCTGATTGTTGGCATGTTTGGCATTGCCAATATCATGTTTGTAACCGTAAAAGAAAGAACGAGCATGATAGGACTGAAAAAAGCCATTGGTGCAAAACGTTCCAGCATACTATTTGAATTTTTACTGGAAGCAGCCATGCTTTGCCTGATGGGGGGAGCAATCGGTTTATTGCTTGTGTACATTCTTACTGTGGTATTTACCAAGATGTTCGATTTCCCAGTATTTGTTTCTATTCCTCTTTTAATAGGTACTGTAATTATTTGTTTGGTCGTGGGAATGGTGGCGGGAATTTTCCCTGCATCAAGGGCTGCCAAAATGGATCCGGTAGAAGCCATACGGAGTAAATAATGCTCCATCAGGCGCAGGACTCCAGCCCTGCCCTGTCTGTTTGTTACTAATCTTTGCACATCAAAACTACCCGCAATTAAAATAGTACACTGCTCCAACATGAGTAACCGCCCGGCATGCCTGCCTAACGCTATGGCTCTGCGCCGGGAACATGAATGCAGGTTTTTCTTTTTATCTTACACTTCCACACCTGATGGTTTATTTGTAAGCTCCGGGGTTCGCAGGTGGTTTTAGCTGCTTAGGGAAACCATTGCTAACTGTAAATGATCATTAAAATATATTTCAGTGACAAAGGTGCAGGCCAGGTGTTTTTTTGCTAACTACATTTTGGTCTCCGTACCCTTGCGCAGGCAATTCATCAGCCACGCTTTTTTAATGCCGGCTTTATTAAAATTATGAAGGTAAAATATTGTATTGTTATTTGTTTACTGGCAATAGCAGGAGTTTCATTTGTGCCTCCCGGCGATGCCATTGCTGCTTTCTGCGAACGAAACTGGCTGCAGTAACTGCATACGACGGGGTTGAAAAGCAGGATACCATTTATGAAATCAGCAACGGTTAAACGTTGGTGAAGATTGTGCCGGTGCAAAACAGCCCCGCAAAAAATAATGACCAGGCTGACGGCGATCAATCTTCTATCGGCAATATTATCAGCGGGCAGGAAGAAAGCCGGGACGGGTATTTCACCGATACCTTAAAGGTGTACACACCAAAACGAAAATGTCATGTGAATACCAGCAATACAAAGAAAATAACAAAGGCGCTAAATGTATGCCACAGTGCAACCTTGATACAGCAGTTTTTATAGTTAGTTCCCTGAAAAAGTGAAAATGTTCCTGACCTTATTTCAAACATTTCTTCTGAATTATCTGTAAAGGCTATGTGGTAATTGAAAAAAAGTGTATAAAGCCACATAATAAATTTAGGATTCAATGACTACATATAACCTAATATCTTAAGCATACTTTGATATGTTTGTTCCTTTGCATAAACCCAGTCAACAAGTTTACCATTTTTATCGTGCCCAATAATAACATGCTGTGGTGAAGGTATTAAACAATGCTTGATACCTCCATAGCCGCTTATCTGGTCCTGGTAAGCGCCGGTATGAAAAAAGCCAACATACAATGGCTCACCACCTGCAGTTAATTTTGGTAAAAACACTTCATTAATATGTTCTTCACTATCATAATAATCATGGCTATCACAAGTAATGCCGCCTAAGGTTACCCGCTGGTATTCATCCTTCCACTTGTTTATTGGCAACATCAAAAATTTCTCGCCAATGCCCCAGGTATCAGGCAAAGTAGTTATAAAAGAAGAGTCTATCATGTACCATATCTCCCGGTCATTTTGCATTTTCTCTCCTATCACACTATAAATATGCGCCATGCTTTCTCCCACAGTATAACTGCCAAACTCTGTAAAAATATTTGGCATCTGTACTTTATTTCTTTTGCAGGCCACTTTAATATTACGTACAATTTCATTAATCATAAACTGGTAATCATATTCAAAGCCCAATGAATGTTTAATGGGGAAACCGCCGCCGATATTGATAGAATCCAACTCAGGGCAAATCTTTTTCAACTGGCAATAAAGGTTGATTACTTTATTCAATTCACTCCAATAATAAATATCATCCTTAATCCCTTTATTTAAAAAGATGTGAAGCATTTTTAATTGAAATTTATGCTCAAACCCTTCTATTTCATCTACATAAAATTCCAGTATATCCTTTGCCCTCATACCTAAGCGGGAGGTATAAAACGGAAAGTTTGGCTCTTCCTCCGCAGCTACCCTGATACCTAATTTAAAAGGCACTTTTACATATTTATAAGCCTTTAATTCTTCTTTGTTATCAAGTATAGGAATTACATTTTTAAACCCGTTGTTTAACAAACGGGAAATGCGGCTGGTGTAAGATTTTTGTTTGTATCCATTACAGATAATAAATGTGTCTTTATTAATTTTCTTTTTCTCGTATAGTTTATTTACTATTTCAATATCGTACGCAAAAGAAGTTTCAAGATGAATATCATTTTTTAATGCCTCTTCTACAATAAATGAAAAGTGCGAACTTTTTGTGCAATAACAATAATTATACTTGCCATCATACTGATGTTTTTTAAAAGCCTTGGCAAACATCTCTTTCGCTTTATTGATCTGCATGCCTATTTTGGGCAAATATGTAAGCTTCAATGGTGTGCCGTATTTATCAATCAGGGCTTTAATATCCTGCCCGTTATATTGCAAATACTCATTTTCAACTTTAAAATCGTGTTGCGGAAAGTTAAA
>JAYUBR010001298.1:0-2952 GCA_043740775.1 Ferruginibacter sp.
GATATTGTTGTAAATGTAATACAATTTTTTAAAAATGCAACCATATTTTAAGAATTTCTCCCAGCCAATGGCCGCAGTTTATGCACTAACAGAACTCCGCCTGTTGCTACTGTTTTACCGGTGTATCCTTCGCGTTCTTTTTAAACAAATTATTCATCAATCCCTTAATAGATTCCTCTGGTTTTGGTTTTGCTTTGGCGGTATCTGTAGCATTGGTTTTATTGCCCAATAACTGTTTGGCCAGTTCATCCTCCGCTGCGGCAATAACCTGTTTTTTTACAGATGCAATGGTATCTTTTACAGCATTTGTAATGGCCTGTTTGGTACTGTCTATTTTTCCTTTGGCAAAATCTGTTACCTGCTGTTTTAGTTGCTCAGCAAGGTTTTCAGCGCCTTGTTTTAAATCTGTTTTTACTGTTGGTCTTTTTAAGAAGCCGCCCAGTTTTAGATTCAGGTTAATGATGTCGCCTGCTTTTATGGGCACTCCTTTGCTGTTAACCTGGCTAACCAAATTGTTCACTAACTGGTTGCCTTTATCCCCCATCATAGCACGCGGAACTTTCATATTGATTACATAATCCAGTGACTGATCAAACCCCTGCAGGCCGCCAATTTCCATATCAATGCCATTCACTTTTACAGTAAAGGGTTTTACCAATACCTGACCGTTGCTGAACTCAATATAATTCTTTACATCCTTTACAGCAATTTGCTCCAGTGCTTTTATATTTAAGGTGCTGGCAATTTTTTCAAGGGGTGCAAATTTGCTTAAAAAGCCTTCTATCAGCAACAGGTTACCGTTGCCTGTAAGGCTCGATAAATCAGGCATCATGTTTTCCCCCAGCTTCCCCTTTATGGTTAACTGGGATGTTAATTTACCGGCAATAAATTTACCAATGGGCATTAACACCTGTATGGTATTAAATGCGGCAAATGTTTTTTGCACATCTACCTTATCTGCATTGTACACCAGGCTGATATCAGGTTTTGTTTTACTCGCTTTGGTCGAATAGGTACCGTTCATCATCACAGCACCATCCAGCGCCTTGCCTTTTACATCGGCAATGGTAACTGTTTCATCATTTATTTTCAGGCTGCCGGATAAACCTGTGATATCAACCTTATCGTAATGCAGTTTATCAACAACTGTATTTACCAGTACATTTAAATTGGCAGGTACCGCAAAAGGCCTTGCAGCAGGCCCTTTGGTGGTTGTGTCTGTAGATGTTCCCATCCAGTCGTTCAGGTTTATATTGTCTGCATATAGGTTCAGGCTGGCATTGAGCGGCTTGCCCTGCAGCATATAATTCAGCAGGTTATTGATTTGCCCGCTGCCATTAAAATTGGAAGAAAGATACTGGCCATTCAGCGTTTTAATATCCACTTTTGCAGGTGTAAATGAAGTTGCAAGCGCATTGATTTTTACCCCCGTTGGATAGTCTTTTGCTAAGTATAAAAAGTTATTTAAATCAATGGTACCACCGGCGGTAAACTGGTCGAACTTTTGTTTTTCAATGTCTTTTACATTGCCTTTTACAAATACATCTGCATTCAGCAATCCGTTTATTTTGGTGCCTGTTTTCAGTTTTACAAGTTGGGCCATTTTACTAAGGTCAATCTTTCCCTTTGCCGCTGCATCCACAAATATATTGCTGATCGGTTTCTTAACGAGTAACCGGATATCAAAAGGTTCTTTGTCCATTTCAAAATGTGCTTTTTCAATATTCACCACGGTGTTATCTGTTATACCATCAGGGTTATCCACCTGCGCTTTGATATTGATTTGCTGCAACGGTTTTGGCAAATCGGGATATTGAAAAAAACCATCCTTCACTTCCATATTTACATGATAGGCCGGTACGGATGTTTCGTTGTAAACACCTTTTACAAAACCATCAAAAATTGCAGTGCCACTGGTTTTTACTTTACTAAAATCATTTTTATAAATGGCTGGCACCAGCGATAAAATATTTTTAAAATCAGTGGATGGTGTTTTAAATTTTATGTCCATATCATAACCCTTTGCAGCCAGATTTTTGACGGAACCTTCTCCACTTATTTTAAGATCGTTGACAGAAATTTTATCTGTTTTAAAACTGTAGACATTGTTTTTATTATCCACCTGTATATCCGCATCTGCAATCGCTTTCACATTTGATAAGTATGCTATGCCGCCGTAAGTAACTGTTACTGCATCGGCATTGGTAGAAGTTTTTAATGTAAAAAGACCGGATGTAAAATCACCGCTTCCTTCATGATTGAGGTTGAAAATTTCTGTTCCGAGGGAAGCCGTTTCATCTTTGTAACTGATGTACGCATTGTGTACTGCATATTGCTGCAAGGCCATTTTATAAGGCTTATCATTTGTTGTGATTGCTGCTGCAGTATCGGGTTTCATAATGTCCCAATTTACAAGACTGTCTTTATTAACAATGGCATGTATACGGGGCGATTCAACAAACACAGAATAGATAATCATGTCTTTACCTTTTATCACACTCATGATGTTGAGCGCTGCATCAATTCTTTTGGCAGCTATTAATGTATCGGTAGCAAATACTCCTGTACCAATTACCTGCAGTTCATCCAAACCAACGGCTACTTTTGGAAAATGGCGGAAGAAAGAAATGTCCACATCTTTAAAATCAACCTTTGCATTTATTTTTTTATTGATCTCTTTTTTTACAAGCGCAACAACCTGGCTTTTGAAAAGGTAAGGTGCTGCAAAAGCAATGGCTATTAACACCAGTAAAGTGATGACGGAAATTTTTATGATTTTTTTAAACATCCGTTTTGTTTTTTAGGGGTTGAATAAAAAAGAGCGTTGTGCAAAATGCAACTATAATGCCTTTTTATTAAAGGGCAAATTTACTATAATGTTTGGATAGAACAGGAAGACAATGATCCCGGGCAATGCTTATTTTAAAGCTGTGAATTGCACTGCCCTTTAGG
>JAYUBR010001299.1:0-2950 GCA_043740775.1 Ferruginibacter sp.
AGGCGTTTCCATATAAGCAATGTCGCCTACTGCATAAATATTTGAATAGCCTTGTGCTAAATTATATCTGTCAACTTTAATTCGATTGTTTACAATTCGCTTTTCATCAATGCCGCTGATTATATTTCCGGTAACTCCGCCCGTCCAAATTACATGTTTACTTTTTATACATTCGCCATTATTCAGCGTTACTATTTTACCATCGTAAGTTTTCACAATTACATTTGTCTTAACATCGACTTCTAATTTTTTTAAATAATTTTCTGAAGTTTTTTGTGCCATTTCACTCATGTTACTGAGTGTATGCGAGCCCCCTTCCGATAAAATGATTTTAAACTTTTTGAAATTAATTAATGGAAAATCTTTTGGGAGAATATTTTTTTTGATTTCTGCATAAGCTCCGGCTAACTCCACACCCGTAGGCCCTGCACCAACAATAACAATATTGAGTAGATATTCTTTTTCGCTTTCATTAACAGAAAGTAAGTCTTCAAAATTTTGTAGAATTTTGTTTCTTATTTTAATAGCATCATAGGTTGTTTTAAGACCATAAGCGTATTTTTCTATATTCAGGTTACCAAAAAAGTTAGTTTTACAACCGGTTGCTATCACCAAATAATCGTAATTAAAACTCCCTATTGTTGTGCTAATGCGATTTGCATCTGGTTCAATACTCAATACTTCAGTCATCCTGATTTGAGTATTTTTTCTATTTTGAAATATTTTACGAAATGGAAACGAAATACTACTGGGCTCTATTTGTGAAGTAGCAACCTGATAGAATAAAGGTTGAAACTGGTGATGGTTGAGCTTATCAAGGATTAATACCCTAAATAATTTTCCATCAAGATGTTCCATAAATTGAATGCCTGCAAAACCACCACCTACAATTATTATTTTTTTTCTGCTCATTGGGTCAAGTGTAAACATTATCCTGTTTGTAACTTAAAAACGGCACATCTTAAACAGATATCTGTTTCAACTTTATTCAATTTCACTAAAATTTAAAATCTATTTTAAGTAACCATACGGACAATGCTTGCATCCGCTATTACAGCAATATCCCCGCTTTAAATGATAGGCTGTTGTAAATACCCAATTACCCTGTTCGTTGATGTAATAATCTTCTCCTTGTACTAATTTATTTGAAGGCAAGGTATTGTCGTCCTCTAACACTTTGTACATTTATTTCCAATCTTTTACCCACCAATATGTAACATAGACAATTCGCTTTTAAATGTCCTTCCAAAAAAATCAGTTATGTTGATCATATCTATTCTATATTTTTATTAGACACTTTCTATGTTGTAATGCAAGTATTTTTTATTTATAAATTTGGTTTGGCAATTTCCCATACCATGATAGCTTTGTCATCACTGGTTGAAATCAGGTAATTATTAAAATCACTCCATAAAAGTTTATTCACTGAATGGGTATGGCCTCCGTGTTGAGACTTATCTATCCTTAACAGCAACTCAAAGTTTTCTGCCTGCCCGACTCCGTCATTCATGCGGGCATCCCATATTTTAATTGTTTTATCTCTGCTTCCCGTAGCAAAAAACTTTTTATTTGGGCTGAAAACGATACTGTAAATGGCGTAGTTATGGGCAGGAATATGATGGATTAAAGCATAATCGTTTTCAATATCCCATACATTTAAGTAGGCATCTCTCGAACCGGATAAAAGGTATTTTCCGTTTGGATGATAGCGTACTGTATTCACTGAAAAGTCATCAAGATGCCCCTTAAGAATTTTCTTTTCTTCAAAGGTTTCAAAATCAAAAATCCGAATAGATCCATCACCGCATCCAATGGCAGCTTCTTTCAAAACAATATTAAAATCTATGCTGCGTATCTTTTTATCACAAAGTTTTAATGCGGTGATAAGTGAGAAATCGTTGATTGACCAAACTGAAAGTGTACCGTCACCAGCCAGTGCCCAGAAACTTTCTTTTTCCGGAAGATATTGGATATCGTAAATGGATTGCCGATGAAGTTGCAACAGTTTTATTTCTTTATTCTTATTTAGGTCAATAACATGGATGCCTCCTAATGACTGGCCAACAAGTAATAAGTTTCTGTCCAGAACATACTTCAATGCCAGGGCTTTGGCTGGTAACCTGGCAACAACTTTGTTTTGCTCTTGCTCTTTAATATTCCATTCTACTATTAGGTTATCGCTGCTCCCAGAGTAAAAGAGATGAGAATTATATGCAGCTTCCAATGTAAAAATAGCCCCTTGGTGCCCAATAAACTGACCAGCCTTTTCAGCTTGTATTTTTGTAAGTACGGTCGTCATACCAGATGCATAAACTCTTTCTTGTTTAGTAATTCTTCTTTTGTTTCTCTGTGGTCTGGATCATCCACACAGCAATCTACCGGACAAACCGCGGCACACTGTGGTTCATCATGAAAACCGACACACTCGGTACACTTGTCGGGTGTGATATAATATACATCAACACTGATCGGTGCAAAACGCTGATCAGTATTCACTATGGTTCCATCCATCAGGGTAAAACTTCCTTTAATGGTAGTTCCATCAGCAATGGCCCATTCAACACCAGACTCATAAATTGCATTGTTGGGGCATTCGGGCTCACATGCTCCACAGTTAATACATTCATCTGTTATTATTATTGCCATAGTAATGAATTTGAGTAATCAAAATTTAATTTAAAAGTTCATTGGCATTTTCCTCAATAATATTCTGCAAAACAGAAGAAACATTTTTTTCGTTTTTCACCATATCTGCCAGCGTTACCTTATCCAGCAACTTATCAAGTGTAGCCTGCATCATTGACCAGAGCGACCGAATGGAGCAATCCACTGAATTGGTGCATAGCGTAAGCATTCCTGCATGACTATCACAGAATTTTTTATCAAAAAAACTTCCACCCAAAGCTTTTAACGCATCATTTAGAGTAATAGAAGCAGCAGGTTTTGCCAG
>JAYUBR010001300.1:0-2948 GCA_043740775.1 Ferruginibacter sp.
AATATTAACAGCGCATTTTCAATAATATTATAACGGTACATTCATCTTTTCAGAAGGAAATGATGTTGGATTTCCGGCACTATTTTCCGTTCGTAAATTAATACCCATAAGCCAATTGTAAACAGTAAATTTGTTTATCATTAACCATGAATTGAATGGCAATTATTGATTTAAAACTTCCGGCAGGTATTGCGAGGGCGTTGAACCTTCCTATCAGTAATCCGCGAAGTCAGCAATTAAGGGTACTAAAAAAATTGTTGCGCAAAGCCAGGTTTACCCAGTTTGGCCAGGCGTATAAGTTTGATGAAATATTGATGAGCAGGCACAGCGGAAAAAAATTTCAGCAACTGGTACCCACTTACAATTACAGTAAACTGTATAAAGACTGGTGGCACAAAGCCGTTGAAGGAACTTCGGATGTTTGCTGGCCGGGTGTTGTAAAATACTTTGCTCTTAGCAGCGGCACCAGTGAAGCTGCCAGTAAATATATTCCTATTACAAAAGATTTAATCCGAAGCAATACCCTCACAAGCTTTAAACAATTATTAAGCCTGGCAAAATACCAGGATGTTCCCAGGAGTGCGCTTGGCAAAGGCTGGTTGTTATTAGGTGGCAGTACACAATTGCAAAAAGGAGCTACTTATTATGCCGGCGATTTAAGCGGCATTCAGCAAAAAAATATTCCTTTCTGGTTGCAGGGTTTGGGCTTGTACAAGCCGGGAAAAAAAATTGCAAAAGAAAAAGACTGGGAAAAAAAATTAGAAGAAATTGTTGATAATGCGCCTAACTGGGATATTGGTTTTATTGTAGGGGTACCTGCGTGGCTGCAATTGTGTATGGAAAAAATCATTGAACGGTACCAGTTAAAAAATATACACGAAATATGGCCCAACCTGGCTTTTTATGTACATGGCGGCGTAGCTATGGAACCTTATAAAAAAGGATTTGTAAAATTATTGGGCAAGCCCATTACCTACATTGAAACTTACCTGGCCAGTGAAGGATTTTTAGCATACCAAAACCGCCAGGATTCCATCGGCATGCACCTCGCTCTTAACAACAATATCTTTTTTGAATTTGTGCCTTTTGATGATATCAATTTTGACAGTGAAGGAAATATGATGGAAAATCCTGAAGTGCTGATGATACATGAAATTGAAGAAAATAAAGATTATGCAATCCTGATAAGCACCAATGCAGGAGCCTGGCGCTATGCCATTGGCGACACAATAAAGTTGATTGATAAGGACCGAAGTGAAATCATCATCACCGGAAGAACCAAACATTTTTTAAGTTTGGTGGGCGAGCATTTAGGTGTGGACAATATGAATAAAGCCATTGAAATGGTGAGTGAAGAACTGAATATCTCTATTCCTGAATTTACGGTGGCCGGCGTACCTTACGGACAATTTTTTGCTCATCACTGGTATGTTGCAACAGATGATGCGGTAGACAAAGAGGAACTACGATTACGTATAGACGAAAAATTGAAAGAGCTGAATGATGATTATGAAGTGGAACGAAAACATGCGTTAAAAGATGTGTTGATAACGGTATTGTCAGAAAATACCTTTATGGAGTTTATGCATTCAAAAGGTAAGGTTGGTGGCCAGCACAAATTTCCCCGCGTA
Source organism: Ferruginibacter sp. (assembly GCA_043740775.1). Taxonomy (GTDB): domain Bacteria; phylum Bacteroidota; class Bacteroidia; order Chitinophagales; family Chitinophagaceae; genus Ferruginibacter. The sequence goes on from JAYUBR010001300.1 coordinate 1,632, forward strand.
CTAAAAGGCAAGATGCTGGAAGACTGGCAGAAGTTTTTAAAGGCTAATATGGCAATTGCAGCATACGCAAACCTTGACCGTTGATTGATCTCCGTTATTGCTGGTATTAAAATTATTGTCTAAATAAATCCACTGCTATTTTCATTGTGGTTGTGTTATATCAATCCAGAATATCTGGACTCCCTTTTATTTTTTTTAGCTTTTTTGTCCGTTTTAAATTCAAAGGTCTATATTATATTTACCCGAATTAAAACAAATTTTTATGAATGAAAATAACCCCGTATTTGTAAAAATAAGACCAGAGGAAATGACGGCGGAATTTTTCCGCATCCTCATCGCCCATGAATTTACTGAAGAGAAAGCAAACGCATGTGCAGAAGTATTTACAACCAATAGTATTGACGGCATTTATTCTCACGGGGTAAACCGCTTTCCTAAATTTATTGAGTATGTAAAAAAAAAATTGGTGTTGCCGGATGCAGCACCAGTAATGGTTTCAGGATTGCGTGGCATTGAACAATGGAATGGTAACCTGGGGCCGGGGCCACTGAACGCATTGCATGCCACTGAAAGGGCAATGGCACTTGCAACAACAAATGGAATAGGCTGTGTGGCACTCGGCAACACCAATCATTGGATGCGTGGTGGCTTATACGGATGGAAAGCTGCAAAGGAAGGTTTTGTTTTTATTGGCTGGTCAAATACCATTGCCAACATGCCTGCATGGAATGCGACAGATAACCGGTTAGGCAATAATCCGTTGGTGATTGCAATACCATTTGCAGACGAAGCGATTGTGTTGGATATGGCGATGTCGCAATATTCTTTTGGTGCAATAGAAATGGCTTCATTAAAAAAGGAGCAACTGGCAGTTGCCGGTGGATACAATGAAGATGGAAATATTACAACCGACCCCAATGAGATACTACAATCAAAAAAAGGCCTACCGGTGGGTTACTGGAAAGGCGCAGGATTATCGCTTTTACTGGATATGCTGGCAGCCTTGTTGTCGGCAGGAAATGCAGTGAACGAGATTACCAAACAGGATTCAGAGTATGGCCTTTCACAAATTTTTATTGCGATTGATTTAAAAGCATTGAGCAATTTCAAATCAATCAATTTGCTGCTTCAACAAATCGTTGATGACTATCATCGATCCATTCCTGTTGAGCCGGAAAAAAAAATAATTTACCCCGGCGAGCGGGTGTTAATGACCCGGAAAGAAAATATGGAAAATGGCATTCCTGTTGCTGAACAGGTATGGAACACAATAAAGCGTCTATAAGGGGCAGATAAATGAACCCTATTTATCAGTGC
>JAYUBR010001301.1:0-2940 GCA_043740775.1 Ferruginibacter sp.
AACATAATGTGGCCTTATAGTATTTTTTAGCCCGGCTCATGCAAGCATGCTCTGAAAAAAATCCTATAAGACACATTATGTATAAATAGCCAACACCGCACCAACAAAAAAAAATAATGCTCCACCAAGCAGCCATGCTAATTATTTTTTTTTGTTGAGCCGTGCCAAAGACAGCCAACGCTTCCCCGAGTTGTGTGCAAGCACTTTCTGTTTTTATGCTATCTCCTTCCAGTCGGTCAATAGCAAAGCCTGCGGCAGCATGGCAGCTTCGCTATTCTTTTATTTTTTTGATTGATGCAATGCTGAACAGATTTTATAAAATCAAACGTTGGGCTTCTAATGCTGTCGCAGCCGCCGCAAGTCTCTAATAATTTAAAGAGAATGCTGGCGGCTTTGACTTGCAAAAAAAACTTATTCGATTGCCCGGAAGCAACCTGATGATTTATAGTTTATGCAGGGCAATCAAATAAATTTTTTTCGCTGCTGTTAGCCCTCTGCAACTTTAAAGAGTGAATCAATTATTTTTTAACCTTCATCAAAAATTACAACAGCTTACTAATCGAAAGACAGGGGACACAGGGCGGCAAGTCCGGGCTTAAGTGCATCACATGAACATGAGTATATACATGAGCAGATACACACCCACGTAAAGGAAAATGCTTTATATTGCAGCATAAGGCGACAGCCAAAAAGTTCTTTGATTTTTGTTGCGGATAAAGGGCAGCGAAAAATTTTTGATTCCGGGTAAATTTTCTTTGAATAGGCTAATCATTTAGGGAATGTTTTAGTAACTGTTTCTGATAAAAAGATAGGCCATGATGCAGGAAATGGAACGATTGATTATTATAATGCTGATGTAGTTACGGCAAGCGACATGTATCCTTTTGGCTCTCCTATGCCAGGGAGAAAATTCAGCCAAGCAAATGCTAATTACCGCTACGGCTTTAATGGTAAAGAAAAAGATAATGAAATGTATGGTGAAGGGAATGCTTATGATTATGGCATGAGAATATACGATCCAAGGTTGGGAAGGTTTTTAAGTGTTGACCCTTTGAGTGATTCATACCCATGGTACACACCGTACCAGTTCGCAGGAAATAAACCTATATGGTGTTTAGATTTAGATGGATTAGAAGATATTCCTTCAAACGGAGGTAATTACTATTCTATTCAGTCTCTGATTGACGCAGCGTTTAAAGATATACGAGTTTCCGAAGCAATAAAGAGAGGAGAAAGAGTAGAGCTACATCAAACATATAGTGTCATGTCTGGAGGCGTCCGCAATATTATTGATAGGCGAACTGTATTATCGTCTGGTACGTCTGGTTCTAATATTTCTGAAGTTAATCAGGATGGTGGTTTCTATGAGAATGGTGCATTAGGCCCATCAGGAATAGCCCAAACGTTTAACCCAAGTGTAGGGATATTTACTCCAACTCCGCCAGTCCCAGAACCGCCAACTATGCCTCAATCTCCACCTAATCCACCCATTGATGGAGGAGGTATACCAGCATCAGTTAAACCAGCAACGCCAAAGAAACCAACACCGCAAACGCCTAAACCTCAAAATCCACCAAAGCCTAAACCTCCTATACATAAGCCTCCTGGAGTGGTTGCGCCTCCGCCTGCTGTGCATCCACCACCGCCTCCTCCAACGCCTGATCCTGGTAAAATGTGTTTTACTTGTTTTAATGGTTCAGATGAGCCACATTTTAAAGGAGGAGTTAAGGATATAGTAAATTGGCTAAATAGTAATCCTGATTATAATTTAAAAATTACTGCTGATGGGGGAAGTAGTACAATAATAACTGATACATGGAAAGATAAGCCTTGGGGAAGTGGGACATCGTATGAAAAGCATACTACTGATATGTTTGAGCGCCTTAAAAAGGCAATTAATGCTGCAGGTGGAGATGGTAATCGAATTATTCCACAGAAAAGAAATGCAGATGGTAGTGGATTAAAATATGAAGCAGTGAAAAGAGGAGGATAAATATTTATCTAAAAGCAGATACATTTATTGAAGATAATAAATGTATCTGCTTTATTTTTTATAGTCATCAAGTTTTTGTAATTCTATCTTAATCTTATTATTCCAATACACTTGTTTTTTTGGGTTAGCAGAAAAATCAGTGTCGCTATCATATAAATTTTGCATATTCTCTTTTTCTTGAATTAGTTTATTTACAAGGATTGTTATATCCGTTTTAAGGGTATTACGATTGGCGATAAACTTATGCAGTCTTTGTTTTAGCTTTCTTGCGTAAAGTTCAGTTATATCAAAATGTAATTGTTCGTGTTTTAATATGTACTTATTTACATAACACTTTTTCCAGGATTTTTTCTTTTCAAAAAATGCATAAACTTTGAATGAAAATACTGAATCAGTAAAATGATATGAATAATCAATACCTGAAGATGTTATAGCTGCATGTTCGACAGTCGTGTCGGGGAACCCTTTAAAATCCTCCCAGTTCAATTTGTATTGGGTTGTCCAATGAATAGTATCCTTTGATTGTGAAAAAGCACAGACTAAAAAAACAAATAGAGAAAGAGTTGTAAAAATAATTTTCATAGTACAGAAGATGAGATTTTTTATTTAGCATACGCCTTTCTTGTGTTAGCATCTCTAAGCAGTGCATCAATGGTTTTAAAGAGCATTGTTTTATCTTCCTCGTTAAGGGATTGTATAGAGAGAATTTTTTTAGTGATGTTGCTGTCCAGTTCAAACTCTGCAAGCCCGGCCAGGTAATCCAATGACACACCGAGAACCTCCGCCATTTTAGTAGCTACCTCAATAGAAGGTTTTACCTCATTGCGTTCATAGCGGCCAATAACCGGTGCATGAACCCCAATAGTTTTAGCCAGTTCATCCTGCGAAACTTTCTTTCTCTTTCTAACCAGTGCCAGGCGTTCACCAAACAACATAAAGTATCCTTT
>JAYUBR010001302.1:0-2939 GCA_043740775.1 Ferruginibacter sp.
GCGTTTTGTTGTTTGCATAAAAAGATGTTTTAGTTCATGCAAAGCAAAGCCTCTTTAATCTTAAAAAGGCTCACTAACTACCGTAGGTTTAGTACAACAGTTCGTTTATCAAAGCCAATTCTGTTAGCCACAATATGCAAATGCTGATGGCTGGTATCCTTGTGATGAATGGCTACATACTGGTTGTTTTCAAATCCCAAATCCTTTGCACAATCCTGGCAGATTTCAGCCAGTTTATCTTTAGGTAATTCCTCGCCCGAAACAAGGCTAAGCGTAATGTGTAAAACAGGTTTTGAAAGCTTGGGATTTAGCTGTCTTACTTCATTAAATTGCTGTATCAATTCCTTCTGATTTCCATAGCATTGATTGAAGAGTAAAATCTCCGCTCTATCTTTCATTACCTGCTCTTGTTTTTGGTCCTGCAGCTTATCATTCAGGCAATACAATAAACAGCCTTTAAAAGATTTCCCGATGGTTATTTTTCCAATCATTTCAGGTAATTTTTTATTGCTTCAGCAAGCCTTTTTAAATCTCTGGATTGCACTTCTAAACCGGCTCTTTCCAGTGCATCTAATTGTTCAATTCCGTTTCTTTTTTTTTGCGATTTGGTTGAGGTTTGCAGCCAGGTGATTCAGCGTTCCGGTAAGCTGCAAAACTTCCTGTGGGAGTGCTTTTATTTTGCTGACAGCTTGTCCTTTCAATCCGGATTCTCTTAAATATTCTGATACCGTTAACCCTAATGTTTTTGCTTTCTCTTGCAGCAAAGTTTTTTCAATGAGCGTACATTTTACTCCTATGAAATTATCATGCTTGACCTCCTTTGGCGGCCGTCCGCCTTTATTTTTTATTCTCACTGCTACTGTTTCCATCTCTCACAATTTTCAATGTCTGCCACAATACTTTTTGAATCCGCCAACCGGCGGATGAGAAAAGCCAGCATTTCGGTTTAACCGAAACATAGCTGGCTACTGAAATTTAAAAGTGTCTTCCCATTCGCTGGCTCTGTTTATGTCGTGGTTCGCGTTGTTTAATCAGATACTCGTTTAAGTCTTTATATTTTTTATAGGTGTAGCTTTGGTCTATATATTTTTTTGACCATTGCAATGCCTGCTGAGTAAATTTTTCTCCTGCTGAATCTCTGTCTAAAAAAAGATGAATCTGTTGATGTTGTTCCATTCTTTCCCTTTCTTTTAAAAAGAAGGAAAGGGAATTAAGGACAAGAAAATTTGTCAGTGGTTGGATTTGGTCTTTATTCATTGTCTGGTGGGAAAGAAAATTAAAGAAGCCTTCAAAAACGTTGAGTCGTTCTTTATTGTGGTCAAAAAAAGTTACTTCTTTTGGAGAGCTGCTGCCTTTAAAATGAGCACTCCTTAATTCGTATCCTCCGGCATTGTTTTGAAAGCCGATTACGGTTCTGTTTTTACCATATAAAAGGAAGTCAATTTCTTTACAAAATTTCTCAGCAATGTCTAAGGGGATATGCCTTTTTTCCAGGTAGTTTAAAAGCGATATTTCTGCCAATGGCCTTGCCTCCAGTACAATGATTTTGCCCTCAGTAACAGTTTCTTTTTTTTCATCAGAAAAGGAGGGTGCAGAGGCTGGTAAATTGTGTGATAGAGATTGCTGGTGAAAAAAAGAAATAGGAGTGCTTTGATATTGGGATAAATGCTGCAATAAGTCGCTTACAGTACAATTAAAATAAAGTATCCCGAAATCTATCAGATTGCCGCCCTTTCCAATGCCATGATCATACCATGCATTAAGGCTACGGTTTACTTTAAAAGACGGCGTTTTCTCTTCCCTTAATGGCGATAGATACCAATAGTCTTTATTACGGATTTTTTGCGGCCGGTGACCTAAAGCGGCGAGGTAATCCACCAGGTCAATTTGTTTGGCTTCCAAACTCATTAGTTTTTTCATACACTTCAGTTTTCTCTTTCACAACTAATATCTCCTATCACAAACCAAAAGCTTATTTCAATTACAATCCCGGTCTTTTGCGATGCTTTCTTTTTGGGGTATCTTTCGGACTGGGGTTTATCTTTTTTGGAAGCAATGTCTTTGCCTGGTCAGGTTTAAAAATCTGACTGGTATTTGCAACTGCTGCCCTAAGCCTGCTTTCCATCTCCTTCAAAGAAATTTCTTTGCCTAAAAAATTTATTTTTTCCTTTTTATTAAAATCCTCAAAATAAAGCAATGCATTATGTGCCATCTGTACATTTACATCTGGGTATTTTTGTACAAACCCTTCAGTGATTTTTTGCAGTGGCAGTTGCTCCAGCAGAAAATACATATCCACAAAATCTTTTAACCGGGTTCCACTATGTAAGATTGCCTTTAATTTCATGGCACCAATATCCTGAAGTGAGAGCATCCTTATACCATCCACTTTTTCGACCTTGTTTAATTTCGGATATTGATGGGCAAGTATATCTACCTTGATTCCATTAATAAAACAGAAAATGCCATTTTTAAGGGTCTTAATATTTTCTGCACTATAGGTTTGAGCTAAATGGCGGCTGATTTGGTGGGCATCAAAATCCCTGTCAGTAAAAAGGTCAATATCTACTGACATGCGGTGCCCTAATTTTAGTGAAAGTGTAGTGCCGCCTACCAGGTTAAAGGATTCCAATTCTTTATCACTCATTAGTTCTTTAATCAGAACCAATGTCCCGGTCTCGACAGTTTGCGTGTATAACATAATAATTCTTCCTTGCGGAGCGGGAAATAAGCGCATACTTCTTCAATGGCATAGTCAGCGAGAAATTTAATTTCCTCTTTGAGAGCATGAATAACTTTGGCTTCACCGTAAAACCGGACCATTTCAGCCCATTCTTGTAGACTGCCTCTTTCAATAACCCGTGCCATGACTGTAAGGTATTCGGCTCTCCATTCTATGTCATCATACCTGAACTCCCAGAACAAACGTCTTGGTAAAT
>JAYUBR010001303.1:0-2939 GCA_043740775.1 Ferruginibacter sp.
GTAAATGAACTCAGCGAATCTTTAGGGGTAACTGGGGTAACCATAAGAAACGACCTTGCACAACTGGAAAAGAAAAGAGTGTTGATAAGAGCCAGGGGCGGTGCCATAAAAATGGAGCAAAACTTTGCGGAAGAAGATTATCCACTATCCGATAAACAAAAAAAGCATCTTGCAGAAAAAAAAGAAATCGGGATTAGAGCGGCGGAATTAATAGATGAAAACAACACCATCATAATAGACTCCGGTTCTACAACTTACGAGCTTGCTAAAAACCTGAAGAATTTTAACGGGCTTACGGTTATAACCAATGCGCTGAATGTAGCGACTGTACTGGCAGAATACAATAATATCAATGTAATTGTTCCAGGAGGGATGTTGAAAAAAAATTCCTTATCCCTTGTTGGTATTTTGGCTGAACGTGGGTTTAAAGATTATTTCTGTGATAAGCTGTTTTTAGGTGTTGATGGCTTTGATTTGGATTTCGGTATCTCTACGCCTGACCCGGAGGAAGCCCATCTGAACCAGATAATGATTGAAATTTCAAAGGAAGTGATTGTTGTTGCGGATTCCAGTAAGTTTCAAAGAAGGGGTTTTGCTTATATTGCTTCATTAAATAAAATTAATACGGTAGTTACAGATAAGGGGATCTCGCCGGAAAGCAAAGACAGACTTGAAAAAGCAGGCGTAAAAGTAATTATAGCATAGCAATTCCAATGTCTCCAATCTCATTCAGTTAACCTATCTATTCAGATTGCGTGATGCCATTTGCCTGGATGCACAATACAGAGAATTAAATTTATTATCGTCTTCTTGCCATTATCTTGGCTATTCATTTTATTCTTCTCTCTTTTATAGTAACATCAAAAACAAAGACGGGTAATTGATTACAATCACAAAGTCTGTGCTTTATCCCCGATCAATATATTTCTACCAAAAAATCTGCAAAAAAGCACCAACATTAACCTTGCATATTATTAGAAACCTGTACACTTCTTTCTTTTTTGCTAACCCTGCAATAAAACTTTCATAACTTAACTTTAAAGTATTTTCTTTATTTTTTATTCATAAATAAAAATTTATTGCCTTATAAAATGGGTCTTCTTTTAAAAAAATACTGGAATAGGCAAATAGTAACAAGTTGTTTTTATTATAGTTGTGCCATTAATTACATTTAAAAAGGTAAAAGAAGTAATTTTATTTTATTAAAACATAAAACAAATTTTTTTTTTCAAAACCTTTTATTATTTTTAGTTTTTACTAAATAAAAATAATTGTGATGAAAAGAAAATTAAAACCAAAACTGATACTGCTTATTTGGGTGCTGATTTTTTCTGTAATTGATTTACAGGCTCAAAAAAGAACTATTTCCGGTTATATAACATCCGGAGATAATGGAATACCTATAATGGGAGTTAGTGTTATTATTCAGGGTACATCGGCTGCCACCATCACAGACGATAAAGGCAAATACAGCCTGAATTTTGTAGGAGGAAAAGCAAATATTATTGTTTCCAATACAGGGTTTTTATCGAAAACAATAAATATCAATAACCGCTCGGTTATTAATGTGGTAATGGAGACAGATACCAAAGATCTGTCAGGCGTGGTAGTTACCGCATTTGGTATTGAAAAAAAGAAAAAATCACTTACATATTCAACCCAGGTAGTGGAGGGTAAAGATCTTACAGTTGCAAGGGAAACAAATGTTGCTAATTCTTTAAAGGGTAAAGTTGCAGGTTTGCATGTTAATCCTTCCAGTGGTGGTGCTGGCGGATCAACGTTTGTTATGATAAGAGGTAATAGTTCTCTTACCGGCAACGGGCAGCCTTTATATGTGGTTGATGGAGTTCCAATAGATAACCAAACATTAGATCCGACTCAAATAGAGGGAGGAAGAGATTATGGCGATGGCATTAATAATATTAACCCGGATGACATTGAGAATGTAACTGTTTTAAAAGGACCGGGAGGGGCTTCACTTTACGGAGCCAGGGGATCTAATGGGGTAATTCTTATTACTACCAAGAAGGGAAAAAAAGGTAAAGGGGTTGGGGTGGAGTTTAATTCAAATGCAACCGCGGAGAAGCCCAATGTAATACCAACCATGCAAAATATTTGGGGAGGAGGATATGATGATAATTATGGTTCATTTGGAACAACCGCTATAAATGGAAAAGAATATTCTACCTGGCCAAGCTGGTTGATTGATAACTGGGGTGGTAAAATGGATGGCAGGCCTATTGTTATGGAACGTTGGCCAGAGCTTGGGCCTGTACCTTATACAGCACAACCTGCAGATAATATTAAACACTTTTTTCAAACAGGTGTAACTACAACAAATACTGTGGGTGTTAGTGGAGCCAACGATGCTGCTACTTACAGACTCTCTGTTTCAGACATGCATAACAAGGGCATCGTTCCAACATCCAAGTTGCAAAGGCAAACAATTGATTTTAGAGTAACGGCCAATGTTACGTCCCGCTTATCGGTTGATGCAAAGGTTAATTATATAAACCAAAAAGGTAATGATCGACCTGCCAATCATGCTTACTCGCAAAGCCCTTTAACTGCGTTAACGCTGCTTCCAAGATTTGCAAGTTTGGACTTATTAAGAAATTACAAAAAAGAGGATGGAACTATGGCAAGATACACCGGAGCGAAAAATCCATTTTGGAATATCAATGAAATAATTGAGAATGATACAAGAGACAGGATAATTGGATACGTTTCTGCAAAATATAAGTTTTCGAACTGGTTGAGCTTACAAGCCAGAACGGGAACTGATTTTTATACAGATGTACGATTTGAGCGCAAAGGACAAAAAACAGATGGAGACAATGGCAGTGTGACAAACAATACATTTTTGGTTAAGGAAAGTAATAGTGATATTTTACTTTCCGCAACTGGTAAGTTATCAGAGAAGTTTACAGGATCGTTTT
>JAYUBR010001304.1:0-2936 GCA_043740775.1 Ferruginibacter sp.
GGCAATGTTGGGTAGTATGTTTCTCAGAAGATAAATGAACTATATTTCAATTTGATTAAGCTTGTTTTAAACATTTTTTTAAAAATTACTATAGTGAAAGTGGCCAGTGTGGACACCGTCCATGGTGGTCGAAAATGATTTCAATAATGCCTAAAACTTTAAAAGTTACCGATGCATACACCGGCCACGGGCTTTTGTGCTATAACCGCCGAAAGGGTTTGCAACCGCTGACGGGGGTTGTTACATTGATTAACTCAAACAACTTTTAAATCAAATTTACTTATGTTGAAAACGCAGGTTATCTATCGCTACATTTACTTTTGATGTACCATTATTAAATGCCAGGCCAAAATCAGCATCAATTTTAGATAAATCCGTGATCACTTTCACTCCATCTTTAAAATCTGAAATTGCAACCGTTACTGTTATCCAGCCATTGGTTTTATAAGAACCTGTTGCAGCCCAGGGTTTCCAGGCATAAAAGAAATCTCCTTCGGATCCTTTTAATCTAAAGGCAAATTCTCCACCAGTTATGGGATCCATTACATTGATATCAAATTTCATTACATACTGTCCAACGTTTGTACCAATGGCAGCGCCGGGAAAATCATTTCCGCCATTTCTCCAGAAAAAACCAGTCCAGTTTGTGAGGCTTGCTTCATTTACCCGGAAGTAACTTCCGCTAACTGCAATGGAAGAATTATTTTCAATTGCTCCTTTATCTCCCCACCAGCTATTTTTACCATCAAAATTAAAATACACCAGGCTTGCATCTGTTACAGGTTCCAGGCTTACAACGTCACCAACAAAGGATAAGGTTTCGCCTGATTCTACCGTAAGTGTGGAATGAAGAACGGATAATGTTACCTTCCCTTTTGTTGCCGCCAATGGTACCTTCACTACAATTTTAGTAGCAGACTGGCTTACAAAAGCAGTGATGGGCGCTGATACACCACTGAATGATACGCCTGTGGCCAGATCCAGATCAGTGCCTGTAATGGTAAGGTTAGTTTCACGAACAACCGGGTTAGGAGAAATTACTGTAACAACCGGTAATTTTAAAACCAACTCATCTGCCGATTGCACAGTAAGTGTGGATGGAGCAATCAATGTTATTTTTCCTTTGCTTGCTGATGCCGGAACTTTCATTACAAGCTGTGTTGCAGACTGGCTTACAAATGTTGTAACAGGATCAGTAATTCCTGTAAAAATAATCCCTGTAGCAAGGTCGAGATCGTTGCCTGTAATAGTAAGATTTGTTTCATGAAGAACCGGGTTAGGGCTCATTGCTGTAATGGAGGGTAAAGTAACTTCCAATACAGAATCAGTTTCAATTATCAACGGCTTTGTACCGCCTGAAGAAAGGATTAATTTACCCGAACGTGCTGTCATCGGCACTTTAACTACCAATTCGGTTAAAGTCTGACTTACAAAAGTAGTTTCAGATAAATCTTTTGCAAATACAATTTCTTTTACCCAATTCATAAACTCACCCTTGATGGTAATATTCGCCCCTGGCCTGGCTTTTGCATTCATGGAGGTTATCACAACCGGTACTTCAAAATTTATTTTAGTTTTTGATACCACATCGCCAGTTGGTGTTTTAAGTGTTGCGTAGCCCTGCACTGCCGAAGCTGGTATAACAAATACAATCCGCTGAGCAGTATGTTCTGTAAATGCCGCAGCAGGAACCGTGGCACCGACCAAATCTACCTCCGTAACCTTATCCAGATTGTTACCAATAAAAATTATTTTGTTTCCGTGTTTTGCACCGGTTGGGCCAAAGCTTAGCAGTTCCACCTTACCTGAATTTGCAGCCGTATCTTTTGAGCAAGAGCTTACAAATGCGATGGCTATAAAAAGGCAAAGCATAGAAAGCAGCGGTTTATTAAATATTATTCTGATCATTTTTAATTTTTTAATGAAGCCATTATAAAACATTGTTTCTTACTTTTTGATGATTTTGGGCACTACCCTGAAATTATCAAAAGACATATCACAATCCAGATCACCGGGACCGTGAAACAGCAATCTGCACCAGTAGCCGTCAGCACTTACGGTAACTGGCTTTCCATAACTGGCAACTATTTCGTCAAAGGGTATTACTACAGTTTGCCACCGGCCTTTTGTATCGTAAGGTGGTTTCCATTGGTAGGCATCGTTGTTTTGTTCCAGCAATCCTACATTTATTTTTAAAACATTTGCATTGTATGGTTTCATAGTATTCAATTCAAATTTTAAATTATAATCAGCAGGTTTTAAAATAGCAGCATCAGGAATATTTTTACTGATTTGCCCCATTGCACTGGCAGGCCCGCCTGCAACTTCTGTCCATTGCCAGCCGCCAATCTTTTTGTTAACCCTGATGTAATTTCCGTTAATAGACGGAGGGTCACCTGCACCTGGGTTAGTTACTACATAAGAACTATTCCACCATCCGCTAAAAGGATCACTGCTGATAAAAATATTTCTGTTATCTCTAAACCAAAAGTCAGATTTTGTTTCACCAAAATTTGTTTTTACGGCAATCTGGCCTGGCTCTGCTCCGGCCGGCACCCTCACTTTAATAATTTTATCTTCCACCGAAACAAGGTCACCTGCAACACCTCCGGCAAAGGTTACCGTTAGAGGCTCGTAAAAGAAATCGCCCCTGATAGTTGCTACATCACCGGTTAGGGTAAATTCATTTTCCATACCTGAAATCGCAGGCTCACTTATCTGCACTTTGAAATCATAATTCAATGAATCTTTATTGGAAAATACCAGTTTCAATTTATTGGTTATAACAGTTGGAATTGGGTTAGGAACACTAACCAGGATGGACGTACTGGTAATATAGGTTGATGTTAAGGAAGCCTTTTGATTGTTAAACCAAACCTCTACCGTATTTTGTAAATTTTCTCCTATGATGGCAACAAGCTTGCCCTGGCTTGCTG
>JAYUBR010001305.1:0-2936 GCA_043740775.1 Ferruginibacter sp.
ATGAATTCGATATTGATTTATTTGTCGGGTGCGTTTATCAACTGGACCTACACTACCAATGGATTTTTTCAATGGCTTGGCCAGTTGATTGGCAACCCATATAATGCAGTAGCAATGGCTATTTGCTATGTACTGGTTAAATGGGCCTTTTTATATTTTATGTATAAAAAGAATGTTTTTTTACGGGTGTAACAATGGATCTATACGTATAAAATGATGCGTTGTTTTAAATGCCGGTTCAAATTTACCGGAAGACGTTGCCAATAAAAACACCTGCTTAAAACTTGTCCAAAAGGCAAGACTGTTTTTTAAAGATTCTTACGGTGATAAAAGCGACTATGCATCAGAATTTTTAGAGGAGTTTCAGCGGTAAAATCCCATTACTTAATGTAGCCCCAAGGCTTCATTATATCCTTTGTTGATGAGGATGTTTTGAAATTTGCAATTGTTTAAAAAGCCATCCAGCGCTATTTTGATTTCGGCGGCATTGGTGGGTCTGTTCTTTCTTATTTCTCCAAAATCGTTTCGGGCGGTATCTGCAAATTGCATTACCTGCTCATAATGTGCCGGTATTTTAAATGTCACAAAGCCACGATCATTGTCTAATTTTTTATAGGGCCAGTAATGCCAGCCAATATGATTTTCCTCCAGGGTATTTTTAAATCCTCTTACCCAGTCGTTGGTATTCTCACCCGTTTCACCACAGTATATGGGCACATTGTATTTATTCCGAAAGTCAATATAGTCCTGGATTACAGCAGTGGTGGTATCCGTCCAGTATTTATGAAAAGTGTATACCAACCTGGGGTCGAAAGGTTGCCCGAAAATTTTAAAATTTGAATCCCATTGCGCACCTCCTAAAAACAGGATGTGATTTTTATCAACTTCCCTTATGGCTTTGGTAATTTCTTTATACAAAGGTTCCAGCATGGGATTAAACTTTGCGGTATCTGCAAAATGTGGTATCGGTTCATTCAGTAAATCATATCCCATCACTATTGTTTCGTTCTTGTAGCGATTAGCAATCTTGCGCCAGATATTAACCGTCAATGCCCGGCTTTCTTTGCTCTCATACAAAAAAGGATAAGCATAACTGTCGTCTATATTATCGCCGGTTTGTCCGCCGGGTGCGCAGTGCATATCGAGCAACACATAGAGTCCTTCTTTTTTGCACCAACCTATAACTTTATCCAGCAATGCAAAGCCACGTGCTTCTCCTTCGCCGCCCATATAATCTTCGGTAGTAAACAGGCGGTAATTAAATGGCAGGCGGATGGAATTGATGCCAGTGCTTTTCAGCCAATGAATATCGGCTGCGGTAATGTAGTTGTCCAGGTATTTTTTCCAGAAGATTTTCGTTTCATCCGGTCCAATCAGCTCCATCAGCATTTCGTTGATGAGTCTTGCGGAACTGGTTTTGTTAAACTTAAACATGTAACCTTCGGGCACCAGCCAATTGCCGAGGTTAGTACCGCGGATCAGGAAAGGTTTTCCGTCAGCGCCAATGATTTCTTTACCTTTTGTGGTGATGAATTTTTGTTGTGCGGAGAGATTTACAACAACAAACAATAATACTAAAACGGAGGTGATTTTTAATTTCATATTTATTACATTATTTAAAGACAATTACACGAATTACACTAATGGATTTATGCCTATTGGTTAACTATTTTGAGAAGCGTATTACTTACACGCCTCATCACTTTTTACGTAATAAGATTTATATTTTTTTGATTTGGGATCCATACAACCTTTTAAGTTTAATATTTTTATGTTCCTGAAATCAACCGGCTGACCTTCGCTTTGCAAAGCTATAAATCCTTCAGTTAGCAATTTACCATCCAGCTTTATTTTGGGATCATAGTTGTGTACTACTCCGCCGCCAATTTGTGGTTTTGAATATTGCAATACGGTATCGCCATTGATGATGTGGGTGATCAGCGAATCTCCCAGTACAATCACTTCGCCCTTCACCCATTGGTCGCCATCATAGGTTTTGGAAGTAGAAGGTATACAATGCCGGTTGTCAATCACGCCATGAAATACCACGTCTGTACCGGGTGAACACATATTACCTGTTGGCCTGGGATTGCCATCGCCCAACCCGCCCAGTATCTGGAACTCAATAGAGATGGGCCAATCCTGATCCTTCGGCATTGTCTTCGGATCCTGGGAATGAATCATTACGCCACTGTTTTTGATGGTGTAATCCGGTGCATCTTTTCTCCACTCGCCTACAAGCCGGTATTCAAATACCAAATGATAATAAGAGAAGGGTTGTTTATAATAAAGGTGACCGAACTGTTCATTGAAACTATCATACCGATCATAACGCACTTTCACCATACCGTCTTCCACGCGGAAAGTATTGCCAAAATTGTCACCCGTTTCATGGTGGTTAATTTTAGACACCCAGTCTTTAATATCCTTGCCATTGAAAAGCGTTTGCCATTCTTCTTTATCAGCCGCACGCTGGGCTAAGGTTGGTAGTGCCAGTAATGTTATTATAATTATTGAAAGGCATTTTGTGATGTGGTTGTTGGCTTGCATCGTTGGTTGTTTTAAGTGTATTTTTAAATCCGGTGTTATAAGAATTGAATTTACCGGGTATTATTCAATTGAAATTAATTTTCGTTCCTGCCTTAAAACTATCATAGAAAATAATCCCCTTCGCAGAAAATTTATTTCACACGACGAACACTAAGAATACAAAGAACACTACTCAGGAGACTTTGTTTCCGCTGTATCCTTTGTTCCCTTTGTGTGAAATATTGTTTCAACCTACAATTCCTTCACCCGGATATTCCTAAACCTAACTATTGAACCATGGCCGAGAAAACCAATATGCCCCGTAGTTCGTTTTAATCCCGGATGCTGGTTGTGATCTGCCGTACCGTTTTTACTGGCTTCCGCAATATCACCATCTAAAATTACTT
>JAYUBR010001306.1:0-9560 GCA_043740775.1 Ferruginibacter sp.
ACAGAGAACCCGTCATTTGAAGTAAACAGCGCTTTGCTGAGCCGCTGCCAGGTATATGTTTTAAAAGCGCTGGATAAAAAAGATTTGATTTATCTTTTAAATGAAGTGCTGAAAAAAGATACCGTACTAAGTCAAAAAAATATTGAGCTGAAGGAAACAGATGCCCTGCTTACCATCAGCGGTGGCGATGCCCGCAAACTATTGAATTTATTAGAACTGGTAACAGATGTAGCCCCCTCTAACTCCCCTAAAGGGGGAGAAAAGAAACCTCTTGTAATTACGGATGATGCCGTAATGGAAATTGCTCAGCAAAGAATTGCCTTGTATGATAAAAAAGGCGAACAGCATTACGATATTATTTCTGCATTTATAAAAAGCATGCGGGGCAGCGATCCTAACGGTGCCGTGTACTGGCTTGCAAGAATGATTGAAGGTGGCGAAGATGTAAAATTTATTGCCCGGCGCATGCTGATATTTGCAAGTGAGGATATCGGCAATGCCAATCCGAATGCACTGTTATTGGCTACCAGTACCTTTCAGGCGGTAAGTATGATTGGTTACCCCGAAAGCCGCATCATTCTTTCGCAATGCGCCACTTACCTGGCAGGCTGTGCTAAAAGCAATGCTGCAATTGTTGCTATTGACGGGGCTTTGGCAGCAGTGGCACAAACAGGTGACCTGCCGGTACCGCTGCACTTACGCAATGCCCCAACCAAATTAATGAAAGAAATGAATTATGGTAAAGACTATAAATATGCTCACCAGTTTGATGATAATTTTATCTTGCAGGAATATTTGCCCGATAAACTAAAAGGCATCGCATTCTATGTGCCTCAAAAAAATGTCCGTGAAGAAGAAATAAGAAAGTTTTTAAAAGAAAGATGGAAAACAAAATATGGATATTAAAAAAGATATCACATCCAGGGCAGACATTCACCAACTGGTAGTGCATTTTTATGATGCAGTAAAAAAAGACCCCACCATTGGTTTTATTTTTACAGAAGTAGTTGCCATACACTGGGAACATCACATCCCATTGATTGTAGATTTTTGGGAATCCATCTTATTGGATAATCCGGTGTATACAAAAAATGCCATGGAAGTGCATTATGTATTGAACAAAAAAATGCCGCTGCAAAAGCAACATTTTGACCAATGGATATTGCTATTTTGTGCTGCCGTGGATGATTTATTTGAAGGAAAAACAGCCGCATTGGCAAAAACAAGAGCGAAATCAATTGCCGGGGTAATGCAATTTAAAATGGCCGGACACTAACAAAATATTGATGCGATGCTTTTGCCCTGACCTTTTTTTTGCGTGAGGGATTGAAGCGGAAGTGCTTTTTTGAGGCACGAAAAAATGATTGAAGCGTAAAGCCCGCCCCATTCCGCCGCGGCGGATGGGGCACGCCCAAATGATGTAAAAAACGAACGAATTCAGGATCGTACTTTCAATAAAATTATTTCTCTCCTGCTACTTTTAGTTACTGAAAACATGTGTTACAATTCATCAATACTATTCAGATAATTTAACCTCACCGGATATAATATGCTTTGCCGCTTAGTTTGCCTGATGCTGGTGAATGATTTTTTTGTAGAACGACTTTCGCCCAAAGTTGACAAAACCCTGCTGTATAATTTTTTTAGAAATACAATATTTAACACAGCCTTTCGTTTTAATTTGACTGACACCTTGTTTTTATAGTGAACCTGACTTGCTATTTAAATCTGTATCAAATCCAATATTCCAAAAATCCGGCAACGCATGAAAAATCGTTTAAACAATTTTATTTACAGGCTTTTTATTACGCTTTTTATTACTACAATATTCGCAAGGCCAACCTATTCCCAATCCCTTCTGCTGGGTAATCAAGATGTAACTGTTGAAGTCGGCTTAAACTTTGGTCCTACATTTTTTTTAGGCGATTTAGGCGGCCACCGTGGCTACGGAACCACTTTCGTAAAAGATTTAAATCTTCCACTAACCAAATTAATGAAGGGTGCATTTGTAAGTGTGCAGCCAAATGAGTGGCTGGGTTTCAGGCTGGCCGCACAATATACTTACCTGGCCGGACAGGATAAAATTATTACTACTGATGGCGGGCCCGAATCATTCAGAAAAGGCCGCAACCTTGATTTCAGGAGCGATGTATGGGAAGCTTATACCGGGGTTGAATTTTTCCCCCTTATGTATTTAAAAAGGTATGATGAAGACTATCAGCCAAAACTCAGGCCTTATTTTTTTGGCGGAGTGGGTCTTTTTCACTTTAATCCACAGGGCTCACTTACAGATCAAAATGGCAACAAAACCTGGCACTATTTACAACCATTGCATACAGAAGGACAGGGTTTTGCAGAGTATCCTGACAGGCCAAATTATAAACTTACGCAGGTAAATATACCTATGGGAGGGGGCCTGAAATATTTATTGTACGACAATGTAAATCTTGGTATTGAATTACTTTACAGAAAAACATTTACAGATTATATTGATGATGTAAGTACTACCTATATTGACCCTGGTTTATTTAATAAATATCTTTCCGCGGCAGATGCAAACATAGCACTACAGATACATGATAAGGTTTCTGGCCGGCTAACCCGTACTGATCCAGGTTTGCAGAGAGGTAATCCAAAAAACAATGATGCTTATTTTTCACTTCTATTTAAACTGGGTATAAGAATAAATGGAAATTTTGATAATGATTACAACAGGAGATCCGCTGAACATACAAGGTGTCCTGCAAGATTTTAAAATCCTACTATAAAATATATCAATTATGAAAAACAATTTACACACCAATCCACTTCTTTTTAAGATGATTTTATTGGTAACCTGTTTCATGCTGGTGATGTTGTATAACAAATCCAAAGGAGGTTAATCAGCCAACTGATTATTGTAAAAGAATTAGAGCACATAGCTGAGCAGTTTGTGCAATCAGTAAAATTATGCTTACCCTCTAATGATCAAATGACTAAATGGCAAAGCGATAGAACGGAAGTGACACCCAAGCCAGTGCATATGCATGCACCTGCTTACCCCTGAAACCACATTTCTGATTTCCTTACTATCCTTTGTCATTTTTTTAATTCTGCTTTTAAATATTTTCCGGTAAAACTTTCTTTTACTTTTACCAGCTCTTCCGGCACGCCTTCAAACAAAACCAAGCCACCGCCATCACCACCTTCGGGCCCGATATCAATAATATGATCGGCTACTTTTATCATATCCATATTGTGTTCAATTACCAGTACACTATTGCCCCTTTCAACCAGTTTATTAATCACTTCCAGCAAATGTTGTATGTCCTGAAAATGCAGGCCGGTTGTTGGCTCATCTAAAATATAAAAGGTTTTACCGGTATCTTTTTTACCAAGTTCAGTGGATAGCTTTACCCGCTGTGCTTCTCCACCACTAAGGGTTACAGCGCTTTGTCCCAGAGTAATGTATCCAAGCCCTACTTCTTTCAGCACTCTTATTTTACGGTAAATAAAAGGTACGGCCTGAAAAAATTCCACGGCTTCATCCACCGTCATATCCAGTACATCACTGATGGATTTTCCTTTGTAGCGTATCTCCAGCGTCTCCCTGTTATACCTTTTACCATTGCACTTTTCGCAATGCACATATACATCTGGTAAAAAATTCATTTCTATTACCCTCATACCACCACCTTCGCACACTTCACAACGTCCACTCTTTACGTTAAAAGAAAAACGGCCTGCGGTATAGCCACGGATTTTTGCTTCAGGTACTGCTGCAAACAAAGTGCGGATATCAGTAAAAAATCCACAATAAGTTGCAGGATTACTTCTTGGTGTACGGCCAATCGGGCTCTGGTCAATTTCTATTACTTTATCTATCTGCTCTATGCCTTTTATAGCTTTATATTCTAACGGGTTGGCTTTGGAATTGTAACAATACTTGTTCAATAGCGGGTACAATGTTTCATTAATCAACGTTGATTTGCCACTGCCGCTAACACCTGTTACCACAATAAGTTTTCCCAGCGGAAATTTTACGGAAACATTTTTTAAGTTATTTCCTTTAACACCTGTGAGTTCAATAAATTTTCCATTACCCTTTCTTCTTTCCTTCGGTATGGCAATGCTTTTTTCGCCGCTTAAATATTTTGCTGTTTCTGATTTTGACAACAACACTTCCTGCGGTGTACCCATTGCCACAATTTCACCTCCATGTAAACCTGCTTTGGGTCCAATGTCTACCAGCCAGTCACTCGCCAGCATGATATCCTTATCGTGTTCTACCACCAATATACTATTGCCTATGTTGCGTAAATTTTGTAAGGCACCAATCAATCTTTGATTATCCCGCTGGTGCAATCCAATACTTGGCTCATCCAAAATATAGGTAATCCCCTGCAACTGCGAGCCTATTTGAGTTGCGAGCCTTATGCGCTGAGACTCTCCACCACTGAGGCTTTTAGATGACCGGTTGATAGTAAGATAAGTCAAACCAACATCCAGTAAAAATTGCAGGCGGTCCCGTATTTCTTTCAATACATCCTTGGCGATGGCATTTTGTTTATTGCTCAATCTTTTTTCAATGCTTTCAAACCATACAGCCAGTTTGTCCAAATTCATATTGCTGAGTTCCGCAATATTTTTTTCATCCACTTTAAACCACAGACTTTCTTTTCTTAACCTGCTTCCATTGCAGGTGCCGCAGGTTTTCAATTGCATAAATTTTTCTACCCAGTCCCGCAATGCTTCGCCACTGTTTGGAGAAGCAAACCATCTTTTCAGCATGGGAATAATGCCTTCATAACTTCCTGTATATTCCAATGGAATTGTTTCATCACTCAGGTTCAATTCCAGTTCAGGATTGATCTGCTGATCGCCATATAAAAGTAAGTTTAGCTCATCCTGAGGAAGGTCTTTCAATGGCTTGTCTAAATTGATCTTGTATTTTCTTGCAAACACTACTACCTGCTGAAACACACTGGCATCCCGTTCTTCACCCAATGGTATAATTGCACCATCCTTTATACTTTTTGTTTTATCAGGCAACACTTCTTCCATATCAATGGTATACACCGTACCCAACCCTTTACAAGTAGGGCATGCGCCATACGGACTGTTAAATGAAAAAGCATTGGGCGAGGGTTCTTCATAACTGATACCGGTTTCTTCGCACATCAGTTGCTTGCTGTATATGAGGGCGGCCCCCCCACCCCCCAAAGGGGGGATTTCCGAAGTGCCTGGCAATTTAAATTCTTCCGCTGCTGATGTAGATTTCTTTCCAGCCGTCTTTTTTGTGGTTTTCAAATCAGGTGAAATTGCCGAATTAGTGTTCTCATCTGAGAACCCCCCTTCGGGGGGCAGGGGGGCTACAAACATCAGGTCTTTGCCCACCTGTAGGGTTTTTTGCACACTCTGGCTCAACCTTACTTTCATGTCATCGGTTACCGCCAGCCTGTCCACCACTACTTCAATATCGTGAATCTTATACCTGTCAATTTGCATTTTTGGCACCAGGTCTTTTACTTCGCCATCAATACGCACTTTTAAATATCCTTTCTTGCGGATGTCTTCAAAAAGCTCCCGGTAATGACCTTTGCGTCCCCGCACTAATGGCGCCAGCAGACTTATTTTTTTGTTTTTAAATTTTGCAAAGATGTTGGAAACAATTTCTTCTTCACTAAACTTCACCATTTTTTTTCCGGTGTTGTAACTGTAGGCCTCTCCCACCCTGGCATACAACAAGCGCAGAAAATCATATATCTCAGTGATAGTACCCACCGTACTCCGTGGATTTTTATTGGTAGTTTTTTGCTCAATCGAAATTACGGGAGAAAGCCCGGTTATTTTGTCCACATCAGGCCGCTCCATATCGCCCACAAACTGCCGGGCATAAGCACTGAAACTTTCCATGTACCGGCGCTGCCCTTCGTTGTAAATAGTATCAAATGCCAGCGATGATTTACCACTGCCACTTACGCCGGTAAACACCACCAATTGATTTTTAGGAATTTTTATATCAATGTCTTTCAGGTTGTGCTCCCTTGCACCAAACACTTCAATAAATTCGTTGCTGATTGTATCTTCTACAGGAGATTTCTTTACTTTGGCCATGTATTATTTTACTGTGTTGCAAAGATACAAAACAAAAAGGTGGTGGTTTGGTTGGGTGGAATTTTGGGATATTTTTTGAGGGGGGCGAAGGTGCTGCAGTGGCCATCTTTGCGTACAACTGCGTTGCATATTGCTTGTGAATTAAGGCTTTAAATACTTATTTGGTGATTGGAGGAAACGGTGAAACATGACATTTAAGCTTTTAAAAGGCGAAACTATTTGACTAAATAGTGGAAATGAAATGATAATTTTGTTTTAAACCAATTTATGGCAGGACAGAACTTCTATAGCCCTTTGCGTTATCCTGGTGGAAAAGGAAAAATGTCTCCTTTTTTCAAAGATGTTATTAAATCTAATAACTTAACTGGCTGCATTTACTTTGAGTTATATGCAGGAGGATCTGCAGTTGCATTAGATTTACTGTTATCAGATATCGTTGAGGGAATTGTTTTAAATGATGCTGATTATCATATTTATTCATTTTGGCACAGTATACTTTATGATACAGATAATTTCCTTAATAAACTAAAAAACTGCACAGTATCAATTGCCGCATGGAAAAAACATAGAGATATTTATTTAGATTACTCAAATTATACATCGCTCGAGGTTGGATTTTCGACGTTCTTTTTAAACAGGTGTAACCGATCTGGAATATTGACTAAGGCAGGCCCTATAGGAGGTATTGAACAAAACGGAAATTACTTAATCGACGCAAGATTTAATAAAAAAAATCTTGCAGAAAGGATAAAAAAGATAGCATTGAGGAAAACCCAAATTACAATTTTCAATCTTGATACTTTGATGTTTATTCAACAATTTCAAGAGCAATTAAATAATGGAAGGAGTTTTATCTATATGGATCCTCCCTATTACAAAAGGGGAGCCTCCCTTTACCTAAATCATTATTTGCATCAAGACCATTTAAATATAGCTCAAGCATTAGACGGTATTCGTAATTTAAACTGGATTGTAACATACGATCATGTATCGGAAATTGAAAATATCTATGCGGGCTTCAGGACTACAAGCTTCACTCTAAATTACAGTTTGCAAGAAACAAGAAAAGCAAAAGAGATAATGATTTTGTCTGACAACATAATATTACCTTCAAATTATATTCTAGCCAACAATAATAATACGCTTGATTTAGCTGTATAAAAAAGTTATGGAAAAAATTATAGAAATGCTAACTGCCAACCTTTCTCTTGATTGGGAGAATCCAAGATTGGCAGAATTTAATTTAAATAAGGATGACTCCTCTAAAGAATTATATCAGTTGCTTTGGGATGAAATGGCTTTGGATGAACTTGTGATTTCAATCACTGCTCATGGCTTTTTTGGAACCGAGCCATTACTTGTAACAAAAGAAGCGGGCAAAAATATAGTTATTGAAGGAAACAGAAGGTTGTCAGCGGTGCAGATTATTCTAGATCCTACATTGGTTGACAATAAAATACCAAAAGACATTTTTGAAAAAATAACACCTGCACTAAAGAAAAGCTTAGAGCTCTTACCAGTAATTGAATTAAAATCAAGAGAAGATGCATGGCGTTTTATTGGATTTAAGCATATAAATGGGGCTGCAAAATGGAACAGCTTTGCTAAGGCTATTTACATAGAAAAAGTACATGATGAATATGGCATATCCCTTAATGAAATTGCCTACCAAGTTGGTGACACTCACAAGACTGTTCAGAAACTTTATCAGGGAATACGAGTTATACAGCAGGCTGAAGAATGGAATGTTTTCGATAGAGAAGATATTGCCAGAAGAAGACTATATTTTTCACATTTATATACCGCTATTCAGTATGAGGGATATAAGGAATATTTGGGTATTAGCTCGGAAAACGCTGAGGATAAAAACCCTGTAGCTGAAAGTAAAAAGGAGGATTTGGGTGAACTACTTACTTGGCTATATGGAAGCAAAAAAAGGAGTATTGAACCAATTATAAAATCACAAAATCCTGACTTAAGAAATCTAGAAAGAGTTCTTTCAAAAAGAGAAGCTGTTTCGGCATTGCGTTCGGGTTATAGTTTAGAGCAGGCATTCGAACTGTCGCAGCCTTCATCTACAGTTTTTGGCGAAAATTTATTGGCTGCAAAAAGGCATTTGCAAAAAGCTTGGTCAACTGTGACCACAGGTTATGAGGGAGACAAAGAATCATTAAGTTCAGCTTACGAATTTGTAAACCTTGCAGACAAGCTATATGAAACTATGACTGAAATAAAAAATAAAAAAACAGGCGTTTTGAAAAAAAGCCGCAAATCGCCTGAAGAATAGTATGCCCTATAAAATAGCTGACAGATTACCTTCTCCCAGGGCAACAACTGTTGAACTAGCCGATTTTATTGAGATAGAGTGCCTTAAAACCGCAAGCTTAAAATTTTCTCATTTATCGGCTATAAAATCTATGGATATTCCAGATGACTACCAAGAGGATGATGTCGATGAAGATGATTTTGTACGTGATAATGTTGAAGAAAAAAGAATTGATAACGCTTTTGATGAAATTGAGTTGAGGTATAAGTATAGTGGTAAAAAGTACCCATTTTTTTTGAACAAGGAATTGGTCGAGACTGATTTTGCAAATATATCGACAAGCATTATCTATATTTATTTATTACTATCTACCCGATTAAAAATGGGTGGTAAAAACATAGAAAGGAGTTTCAATAATATTGATGGAACTCTCCTTTTTGAAAAACTATGTAAAGTTGTTCTTTCAAATTTTTGGGGTAATAGGTCACACTCTATTCTTTTTGGAACATCGGCATCAGGCGGATTTTCTAAAAAGGTAGAAGAGCTTATTATTGAGCTAAAAGAAGGTGGGAGTTACAAAAGCAAAGATGGTGTCACTCCCAGTGCTAATGACGATAATTTAGATGTAGTAGTGTGGAATGGTTTTAGGGATGAAAGATGTTCACAATTGATTGGATTTGCCCAATGCAA
Organism: Ferruginibacter sp.; assembly: GCA_043740775.1. Classification (GTDB taxonomy): domain Bacteria; phylum Bacteroidota; class Bacteroidia; order Chitinophagales; family Chitinophagaceae; genus Ferruginibacter. Next base: position 9,053 of record JAYUBR010001306.1, read on the forward strand.
AACAGGTGATAGCTGGCGAGAAGATTTGGGACAATTAAATCCGGGAATTTTTGTTCAAAGGTGGTTTTCCGATTCACCCTGCGTAGAACCAACAAATGTATTTATGGTTTCGGATATTGTTAGAGATGAATTTTACACAATAACCGCTGGGCTATTATTTTTTGATAGATGCAGAATTATGGATTATTTACCGGATAATATTGACGATTACTTCCTTTCGGAAATTAAACTATGGTTAAAAGGCGCTGCATCAAAATATAACTTGAATATTGCTCATTTGCTTTAAAAAATTCTATTTCGTTCCGGTATGCTCCCTCTTTATAAAAACAAGTTTCTTTATAACCCTTAGTGTAGCATCCCTATTATTTTACAATTTTAAAAAAAGCCATTCCCTAATTTGCACCCTCAATCAATACCAATGCTTTCAAACTTATTTGGCAAAAAAGATACAACACCATTCACCGCAATTTTTAAAGACAAAGTGTACCTCCACTCCGCTGGTAAAATC
>JAYUBR010001307.1:0-9558 GCA_043740775.1 Ferruginibacter sp.
CCAGCAGTTTGGTTTTAAGCCCATCAACTTTCAAACCTTTTAGTACCTGCTGCGTATCGGCCATTTGTGGTATGGCTTTGGGCGAAACAAAACTCCCGAAATCAATCGTATCGAAGCCAACTTTTAATAAGGCGTTGATGTATTGTATTTTTTTTTCGGTGGGTATAAAATGTTTCCAGCCCTGCATGGAATCTCTTGGACATTCTATAAATTGTACTGAAGGGTTTGTACTATTCATGCGATCAATTTTACTATACTCTATAAAAAAAGCAGCATATAAAATATGCTGCTCTTACAAATTAATTCAAAAAATATTACTGCGCTTCTTTTATTTTTTTATCGTACGCTGCAGATTTTGCGGCATCCTTTTTAACATCGTAAATATTCTTTAATATCACAAGCGCCTGCTTGTAGTTTACTTTTTCGCCACCTTTTGGTTTTGCGTTATCTGCAAATAAACTTATTACTTTTTCGGCATAGGGAATGGCATCATTCATTTGTTTGGTGGAACTTGCTTCCAGTTCCTTTTTAGTTTTAAGGTCTGCAGGTTTAGGTCCTTTTATTTTTCTTGCATCCTCTGATATATCGATGGAATTATTGTATAAAAAATTGGCCATTAAAAAATTTGCTTCCTGTGTAGATTTTACTGCAATAGCCTTCTTCAATATTTCCGGCAACTTGTCTTTGTACACATTGGTATTGGCCGTTTTCATTTCATCCGAATTAATATACCTGTACAATTCAACGCTGTAGTTAAAAGGTAAAATATAATTATCCGGGTACTTTGCCAGCAGTGCATCATACTTGCCAAAAATTGCCGGTTTTTCTACACCTTCTGTGGCCTGCTCAATTTCAAGTGCCGTCCAGTAATCCGTATTTTTTGGATATAATTTTTTGCCCTTTTCTATTATCCCGCTAAAACCAACTGAATCTTTTTTTGTTTTATAATATTCTGCCAGGTATTGATAAGCATCCACGTATTGGGTATCCGCTATATTGGCATCCACTAATTTTTTGTAAAAAGTTGCTGCATCCTCTTTTTTCTTTGCGTCATTGGCAGCAATGGCGGTATACAAAATCAATGTAGTGTCAATGCCATTAAACTTATATTTATTTGCACCCACCAGGTTTTTTGAATAAATAAAATCGTGTACCTCTACTGCTTTTTTAAAATTGTCGAATGCTACCTCATAATTTTTTTGTGTGTATGCTTTTACACCCAGTTCGGATGAAAAACCAACATAGAGGTCGAAAAGCAAAGAATTATTTTCTTCTATAGAAAGTGGTGCTTTCGGATCTAACTGAAAATATTTCTGCAATGCAGTAAATGCTTCCGTTTTAATGGCGCTTGCATCGGTAATACTTAAAGCAGAATCTTTAGAGGTAAGGTCGTAAGCATAGCCTTTATAATACCATCCGTCGGGCTTCTGTGCATTTTTTTCTATTGCAAGGTATTTGTCTACTGCTTCTTTTGCAGGTTTGGTCTGGCGCAGCAACACGTATTTTTTAACATCGTCAAGGCTTTGGGCAAATGCAACGTTAACCAGCAATATTGTGGCTGCAAAAAAGGAAAGTTTCTTCATTTCAAATTTTATTTTAGGCGTTAAAGGTATTAGTTTGTTGTTAATTAGGATAAAAAGATCAATGAAATTTCATAAACCATGCCATATTTAAATGAGCCTTTAAAAATAATTGCCAAAAATGCCACATTATGTAGCGGATTTGATGGTTACCATAGGAACATGCCGCGGCGTGTTTCTATGGGCAGCCCGCCCGCCCGCCCCGATAAAATTTACTAAAAACCCATTCAAATTAAGATTGATCTGTGGTGAGGAAAAAACATTTTTTTTCAACTGCGCTTCTTTAGAAAATAGTTTTATTGTTTCATTTACATTTGCGTAAACAAACAGTAAAAATATTGATCTCTCCCAACACCATACAACAAATACTCAGCAGGATTGATATTATTGAGATCGTGGGCACTTTTGTAAAACTTAAAAAAAGGGGTACCAATTACCTTGGCCTCTGCCCTTTTCACAACGAAAAATCGCCTTCGTTTACGGTTTCACCCGCAAAAGAAATTTACAAATGTTTTGGTTGTGGGCGAAGCGGCAACAGCATTGGTTTTTTGATGGAGCATGAAAAGTACACATATGTAGAAGCATTGCGATGGCTGGCTCAGCGGTATAATGTGGAAATTGAAGAAACGGAAGTTTCGCCCGAACAGAAACTACAGCAGCAGAGTGCAGAGAGTTTATTTATCATCAATAATTTTGCGCAGCAGTTTTTTACCAATCATTTATTAAATACAGAAGAAGGGCAGGATATTGGGTTGAGTTATTTAAAACAGCGTAGTTTCAGAGAAGAGATTATTAAAAAATTTCAGCTTGGTTTTAACCCGGAGGCAAGGGATAGTTTTGCCAAAGCGGCTATTCAGGCGCAGTACAATGTTGACCTTTTGCAAAAAAGCGGGCTGGTAACCATACGGGACGAAAGACCAGTAGATAATTACCGCGGCAGAATCATTTTTCCGATACACAACCAAAGTGGTAAAGTGGTTGGTTTTGGGGCCAGAATTTTAAAAACAAATGACAAGGCGCCCAAATACATCAATACGCCAGAGAATGATATTTATGTAAAAAGCAAAATTTTATACGGTAGTTATTTTGCCCGCCAGGCCATTGATAAAGCCGATGAATGTTTGTTGGTAGAAGGTTATACAGATGTGGTGAGCCTGCACCAGGCAGGTATTGAAAATGTGGTAGCGAGCGGTGGTACTTCACTCACTGCAGACCAGTTGCGGCTGGTAAAAAAATATACCAATAACCTCACCATTATTTATGATGGCGATAGTGCCGGTATTAAAGCGGCCCTGCGTGGGCTTGACCTTGCACTGGAAGAAAGCCTGAATGTAAAACTGGTGCTGATACCTGATAAGGAAGACCCGGATAGTTACGTGAATAAAGTGGGTGCTGCTGCTTTTAAAGAATTTATTGCTGCCAATAAAAAAGATTTTATCCTGTTTCAGTTAGCCGTTTCTTTAAAAGATGCCGGTACTGATTCTGTAAAAAAATCTGCGGTGGTAAACCAGGTAGCAGAAACCATTTCTAAAATAAATAAGGCAGAAGATTTTACCCGTCAGCAGGATTATATAAAACAAAGTGCAGAATTATTAAAGATTGAAGAAGGTGGCTTGCATGCCCTGGTAAATAAATTTATCAGGGAAAAAATTACCAGTGAAGAAAATAAAAGCAACCGCAAAGAAGCCAATGACAGCTTTGCACTACCCGCCCCACCTTTTGAAATTGAAGAGGATACCATTAGTTTATTAAACAAGGATGAGCAGCACGAAAGAGCCATGGTAAGGAGTTTGCTGGAATTTGGCCTGAAAGAATGGGAAGGGGAGCAACGGGTGGCTGATTATATTTTTACAGAAATTGAAGGCAACCAACTTGATGAAATGATTGATAATAAAAGCTTAGTTGATTTGATAAAAACTTATAAAACCATGTATGACGCCGGGCTGGAACCCAATGCCAAAACTTTTTTATACCACGAAGATTTTACCCTGAGTGCACTGGTGGTTAGCGTGATGGATTACACGTATGAGATAAGCCCGAACTGGAAAAATATTTTTGAAGGTAAGATTGCCACCAGGGATGACCTGTACAAAGAAGAAGTTTTCAGCACCTTAAATTACCTTAAATTAAGAAAGATAAAACGCATGATGGATGAAAACCAGCGTGACCTTGAGAAGGAACATACCATAGAAGAACAGATGGTATTTTTACAGATTCACCAGCATTTAAAACACATGGAAATTGATTTAACCAAACAGTTAGGTACTGTAATTTTCAGGTGAATGGCGAATCGTGAACTGTGAAAGTAATTCTTTAAAGTTTTAATAATTTACTGGCATTATAAAATTTACACAACCTCTGACCATTCACCATTCACCATCACAACTACTCACCACTTACAACTATTCACCACTCTCAACTCATTATTCACCTTATTTCCCCTCATTAAATTTTGACACTCCGTCTTTATGCAGCAACATTTTTACCAGTTGTATGATTGCTGTTAATGTAAAAATGCCGCCGATTACCCAGTTAAGGTATTGCTGGCTGTTGGCAATGCGTTCTACCATCCATTTGCCACCAAAAATAAAAACACAATTGCCCATCAATGTGCCCAGTCCGATACCAACAATGTATATGTTGTATTGACTCCGCACAGGCTGCAGGACATTTTTAGTGAGCAACACGGTGCTCCACCCAAACCAAAAAGGTATTTGCACCGGGTTGATGGCACACATGAACATACCGAGAAAAAAACGGTGCAGGTTATTATTGAGCATTATATTTTTTGTATTTCCACCACCTTTCGCTGCTGCAATAAAACTGCCAACGGCCAATGCCACAATGATGAATAGTGTTATCCATTCCATTATTTTCATCAGCCTTGCCTGCTTACGAACCCAATCAATGCCTACCAATGAAAGGCGTACGTATACCATTTCTACCAGCAAAGAACCTAATGAAAACCAGATGGCTTCGCGGATACTTTCCTGTATGCCAATTTGCATGGCAGCTATATTTAAAGTACCCAATGGCAGTGATCCTAAAAAACTAATTAGCAGGCCCCAAAGGAAAACTTTTACAATTTTTGGCATGCCGCAAAGATAAGTTGTTTGCATACTTTGATGCTATACCGTGGATCGTTTCAAATTGTTGCATTTCGTTGACCTCACCCAAATCCTCCCGATTTTATCGTGAGGGCTTTATAATCCTACACTGCAAAGGGTTTTACCTTTTCGTAACAGCTCAATAAAAGCTGTAATTATGAATTTAATGCTACTATCACCCTGAATTATTTTACCCGGTTTTGAAGTGCTGACATAACTATCTTAAATTACAGCATAAATTATCCCCTTGATAAAATCATCTACCATACAATTATTGCGTTTTCATTTCTCCTTTTTTTTGATGCCGGTTTATTGGTTTGCTTTAAGTCAAACCAATCATATCAACACAAGACATGCTATACTCGTTTTTATAATACTGCATTTGCTTGTTTACCCGGCAAGCAATGGCTACAATAGTTTTATGGACCGGGATACTGAAAGCGTAGGCGGTATAAAAAAACCCATGCAGCCCACCAGGCAATTATTTTATGTAACCATTTTGCTGGATGCAATTGCCATTGCACTCAGTTGCTTTATCAGCGTATATTTTGTGGTGGGTATTATCGCATATATCCTGGCATCAAGGGCATATAGTTACCGGGGAATTCGTTTAAAAAAATACCCCGTAGCTGGGTATATCACGGTCATTTTTTTCCAGGGGGCCGTTACATTTTTTTTGGTGATGCATGGCAGCAGTACTGATAAAACCTTGTCTGTACCAGTGTTTGCAATGATAGCCGCTTCTTTGCTTATTGGTGGCTTTTACCCGCTTACCCAAATTTACCAGCACCAGCAGGATAAGGCCGACGGAGTTACCACACTGAGTTTGTTGCTGGGTTATAAAGGCACTTTTGTTTTTACAGCCATCGTTTATTTTTTTGCTGTTTCAACACTGGCATATCAATTGTTATCAACACTACAGCAATATGGCTTTTTCATCATTCAAATCTTTTTTATTCCCGTACTCGTATATTTTTTCTGGTGGTTCAGGCTGGTAGCCCTTAAACATACCGCGGCAAATTTTGTTAATACCATGCGAATGACTTTACTGGCATCCGTTTGTACCAATGCTGCTTTTATTACTTTATTTTTAATTGAAAAACTTTGAGCAAAATTATTTCCATAGCAACTGGTGTACCACCATATAAACATAAGCAGGAGGATATTTTTACTTTTGCTGATACCATTTACAGTACCAATGAAACCGACAGCCGCAAATTAAAATTTTTATACCGGCACAGTGGTATTGATACAAGATACAGCGTGCTGCCTGATTACAGTACCAGCGCCGAAGACAGGCAGTTTTATTCCAAATCTAACAACCTGGAGCCTTTTCCGGATCTTGAAAAACGGATGCGGTGGTTTGCATGCAATGCAACAAAACTGTCTGTCAAAACCATCCTGGATTGTATAGCCGGTAAAATTGAAGCAGCCGGAATTACCCATTTGATAACCGTTAGCTGCACGGGCATGAGTGCACCGGGAATGGATCTTGAAATTATGGAAGCGCTGAATTTATCGCCTAATATTTTCAGAACATCTGTAAATTTTATGGGTTGCTATGCGGCTATCCATGCATTAAAAATTGCGGATGCACTTTGCAATAATGATACCACTGCCAATGTAATGATTGTGTGTACCGAATTGTGTACCCTTCATTTTCAAAAAGAAAATTCCATAGACAATATTACCTCTACCCTTTTGTTTGCCGACGGTTGTGCAGCGGTATTGATTCAACACAATACAGCAGCAGCAAAGGGTTTGATGCTTAAAAACTTTTTTTCCGATGTTGCTTTTAAAGGAAAAAAAGACATGAGCTGGCAATTATCTTCCCACGGTTTTTTAATGACTTTAACCGGGTATGTACCCGACCTGGTGAAAGAGGATTTTGATGGCTTAGTGAGCAAGGCACTTAAAAATGCCAACATGCAAAAAGAAAGCATTAGCCACTGGTGCATTCATCCCGGCGGAAAAAAAATACTGGAAGCCATACAACAAAGCACTGGGTTAAAAGAAGAGCACCTGCGGCACAGCTATGATATTTTAAAAGCGTATGGCAACATGAGCTCGCCTACCGTGTTATTTGTATTGCAAAAAATCCTGGATGAACTGGAAGAAATATCCGGTGACAGGCAAGCTGCTGTTTTCGGGGCTGCTTTTGGCCCCGGTTTAACCATGGAAACTTTTATAGCAACGTATGATTAACCTTGCCACCAGATCGACAAAAAAAGAAATATTAGACAATGACGATATTCCTTTTGCTGATATCCGGCAAAATATGCAGGAGCTCAATGTGATCAACTCCAATCTCGGCGGGCACGCCATTTCTATAAAAGGAATACAAAAATTATTGCAGCCATTAGAAATGAATCAGACAATAACCATTTGTGAAATAGGTTGTGGCGGCGGTGATAATTTACATGCCATTGAAAAATGGTGCAACAAAAAAAACATCGCTGTAAGCTTTACCGGTATTGATATAAAGCAGGAATGCATTGACTTTGCACAACAGCAATATCCATTACTTCATTGCCATTGGATGGTAGCGGATTACCAGGATATTTTGTTTGAAGTTGATAAACCTGATATCATTTTTTCTTCACTTTTTTGTCATCATTTTAGTGAAAAACAATTGATTGATATGGTACAATGGATGCAGCAACAAAGCAGTAAAGGTTTTTTTATCAATGATCTTCACCGGCATTGGCTGGCGTATTATTCTATTCAACTAATCACCCGGATTTTCTCTAAATCTTACCTTGTAAAAAACGATGCCCCGCTTTCTGTTGCAAAAGGCTTTACATTGTCTGAATGGAATACTATATTTACAGGTGCCGGCATACAACATTACTCCATCAACTGGAAATGGGCGTTCCGGCATTTAATTGTTTGCATACATGAATGAAACAATACCATACGATGTAACCACTATTGGTGGCGGGCTCGCCGGACTCTCACTTTCTATACAACTTGCCCGTGAAGGCTATTCGGTGGCATTGTTTGAAAAAGAGCAATACCCGTTTCACAAGGTTTGCGGCGAATACATCAGCCTGGAAAGCTGGAATTTTATTGAGAGCCTGGGACTGCCTTTATCGCAAATGCAATTGCCCATTATAAAAAAACTCATCGTCAGTTCGCCCAACGGAAATATATTGAAACATAATTTACCACTGGGTGGTTTTGGCATCAGCCGCTATACCATTGACTTTGAATTAAAAAAGATTGCAGAATCTGCCGGAGTGATTGTTTATGAAAATTGTAAAGTAGAGGACGTTGTTTTTGGAAATGAAAAATTTGAATTACACACTGCAAAAGGGATATTTACCAGTACCATTTGTACAGGAAGTTTTGGCAAAAGAGCCAACCTGGATGTAAAATGGAAACGTAATTTTATTCTTAAGAAAAATAATAAACTCAGTAATTATGTTGGGGTAAAATACCACATCAAAACAAATTTTGCCGGAGATACTATTGCGTTGCACAATTTTAAAGATGGCTATTGCGGCATATCTAAAATTGAGAACGATAGCTGGTGCCTCTGCTATCTTACCAATGCTGCCAATCTTAAAAACAGTAATAATTCCATCAGCGAACTGGAAAAAAATGAACTTTTTAAAAACAGGCATTTAAAAAATATTTTTGAAAATGCTACCCTGTTGTTTGAAGCACCCATCACGATTTCGCAAATATCTTTTGCAAAAAAATCACAGGTTGAAAACCATGTGTTGTTATGTGGGGATGCTGCGGGTGTAATAACACCTTTGTGTGGCAATGGAATGAGCATGGCTTTACACAGCAGTAAACTCGCCGCAGAAGCCATCAGCGAATTCTTACAAAACAAAATCAACCGGCAACAAATGGAAGACTTATATACCAGCAAATGGCAACAACACTTTGGCAAAAGGTTAAAGGCTGGAAGATTGATACAGGAAGGATTTGGAAAAACATGGATCACCAATATATTTATCGCAATTATGAAAAAACTGCCTTTCATTACTACCTTACTGATTAAGCAAACGCATGGCAAACCTTTTTGAAATGAATAAAATAAGCCATCAGACATTTGCCTTACTCGATTTTTAAATCAATTGCTTTCATAGCAGTGGTAAGCTTTCTTGAATCAGTTAAAAATTTCCGGCCTTTATTGAATGACCATGGTTCTACACCCCGTTGCCTGTTGTATTTACTTATCTGGTAGAGTGCCTTCCAGTGTTTTAATATTTCTTTGTAGGCTCCGGTTAAAGTATAGCCGGTATCATAAAAATGATTGGGTTCTGCACCACACCCATTGTATTCTAAAATAGTAAAATGTTTGCCGGCTTTAAAGTCATCCACATTGGTACACATAATATCATACCTGCCATAATAAAATTCATTACCACTGCTGCTGATGCCATCAAACAGGTTTACCAGTTTATCATCTATCTCATTTTTTAAATCAATAAAACGGGCACCGCGGTTATGGTTGGCTGCATAACTCAGCATATATTTTTCACCTTCGTCCACTACCTGCGTCCACTTATCTTTATGTTTGAAATGCAACGATCTCAGGAGTTTATTTCCTTTGGGATGTTGCTTCACCAGGGTTTCAAGCGTATCCTTTCCGTTACCTGTTACCTGCAATGGAATTTTATGTAAAAATCCTGTGATGATTCCTTTACTTTCTGCAGGATGCCGGATATAAAATACACTTACTTCCATTGGATACTCCACCAGTTGCTGTACAATGTATTCCCATGGCATCAGGCTGTGGTAATGTTGTAATTCGGGTAGGCTGTTAATTTTGCGCAGTAAGATGCCTTGTCCGCCAACTTCCGGCTTCACGATAAACGGAAAATGAATTCCATGGAGTAATAATTTCTCCTGAACAG
>JAYUBR010001308.1:0-2931 GCA_043740775.1 Ferruginibacter sp.
ATTAACATCGGCCTGTTGAAAAACAGGATTTCAATAGAAGGTGATTACTACATTAAAAATACCAACAACCTGTTGATGGATAATCCGCTGCCGTGGTACATGGGTACGCAAGGTACAGGCGCTGTAGGTAATCCTACTGTAAATATCGGATCATTACAAACCAAAGGCTGGGGTATTACTATCAACACCGTAAACGTTAGTAATAACAATTTTAAATGGGAGTCAAACATCAATGTATCTGCTTTTAAAACAACCATTAAGAAATTTTATTCTGATGCCGCATTTGTTGACCGTACTTCCTGGTGGCTTGATAACTGGACTCAAAGATCAGCCGTAGGCGAAGCACCCTGGTTGTTTCGTGGTTACATTGCTGAAGGATTGTTTCAATCGGTTAAAGAAATTAATTCAAGCGCTGTTCGGGTAGATAACAACGGCAACAGGTTGCCAACGGATCCAGTAAGTGGTGTGTGGCTGGGGGATGTAAAGTACCGTGATATGAATGGTGATGGAAAAATTGATTTTCATGATGAAACAAATATCGGAAACCCCTGGCCAAAACTTTTTGGAGGGTTTACCAATTCATTTTCTTACAAAGGTCTTGATTTAAGCATACTGATTACGGCCACTTATGGAAATGATATTTATAACCACCTGGCAAAAGTAAATTCCAAAGCCTCTTCAATTTATACCAGCCGTAATTTAATGATTGATGCAATTAATTATGCAAGGTTATCGGTTGATAAAAATGGCAACCCGGTGATTGAAAATGCCGGTACAACTGTTCCAAGGTTAACCAACTCGCAAATAGCCAACGACAATAACTATGGAACTACCAGCAGTAAATGGGTAGAGGATGGTTCATTTATACGGCTTAAAAATGTGTCTCTGTCTTATAACCTGCCTGTAGCTTTTCTTACAAGAACAAAGCTGGTAAAAGGTATCAGGGCCACCATAGGCGCTCAAAACGTTGCTACTATTACCGGTTATTCCGGCTTTGATCCTGAAGTTGGATCTTATGTTGGCGCCAATACTTATGCCGGCAACCAGGCTATCGGGCTCGATTTTGGCCGCTATCCGTTAACCCCCATTTATACATTTAGTTTAGGTGTAAATTTTTAAAACTTTCAAAATGAAGAAGATCAATATAAATAGTAAACTTTTTTTGATTGGTTCAATGATATCAATCATCCTGTTGTCAGGATGCAAAAAAAGCTTTTTAGAGAAGCCACCTACAGATTCTGTTGTTGACGCCAGTTTTTATCAAACCGATGAACAGGTATTGGCAGCCACCAATCTTCTGTACAGTAAAGTATGGTTCGATTACAATGACAAGGCTTCTTATAACCTCGGGGATTTTAGGGCAGGAACCGCTTTCTCTGCGTATAACGACAGAGGAAATGTGTTGTTTAATACAACAGATATTACACCGGAAAATGATGCGGCGTGGCGTTCTTTGTTTATTGTAGTGGGCCAGTCGAACCTTGCTATTACAAATATTAATAAATATGCAGGCCCTGCGGTTTCATCCACTGTTAAAAAAACCGCTATTGCTGAAGCCAGGTTTATGCGTGCATTGGCTTATCGTTATCTTACGATGAATTGGGGAGACGTTCCGGTAATAGAAAATAATCTTACATTATTGAATGACACCACCATCAATAAAAATACATCAAAAAGTATCTGGAAATTTATCACAAAGGAAATGCGTGCCGTTGCAGAAGATTTGCCGGAAACTGCTACTCAGACAGGAAGACTTACCAAATGGTCTGCAGAAGGAATGCTGGCAAGATTTTACTTAACCAGGGCTGGTGTTGAATCTAACGGAGGTGTAAGGAACCAGGCATTTTTAGACAGTGCCAAATATTATGCACAAAGGGTAATAGCCAACAGCCATGCAAGTTTGCTGAACAATTATGCAGACTTGTTTAAGTACCCTTATGATAACAATGCGGAGTCTTTATTTGAATTGCAATGGGTAGCCCTTTCGGGTGATGCCGGATATGGAGTAGGAAACAGTACACCTTCCTACCTGAATTACAGCTCTGATATCAGTGTTGAAGGATGGGGGGGCGATAAAGGTGCCACCTGGTGGATGCTTAGCCAGTATGAAGGAATTACAGCATCTGGTGATACCATGCTAAAAGGCCGCACACTCGATCAACGGCTAAAAGCATCTTACATGTTGCCGGGTGCAAGCTATCCTGAAATAACACAAATGCTGAATGGTGTAAACCAAAAATTAATTTTTCCTTATACTTCAGGGGATGTCAATTTTGCAAGTATAAAAAAATATGTGGTGGGCAAATCAGAAGACTTAGGGTTTATTGTTCAGGCACAACGCTATCCTAATAATACTTACATGATGCGGCTGGCAGAGATGTACCTTATTTATGCCGAAGCTGCTGTAGGAAACAGCGCATCCACTGCCGATGCAACTGCAATAGCGTATTTCAATAAAGTACATACCAGAGCAGGTTTGTCTTCTTTTACTGCAACTGATCCTGTTACCGGTGCACCCACCCCGCTAACAATGGATGTAATTATATCTGAAAGATTTAAAGAGTTTGCTATGGAATCAATGGGTTGGTACGATCTGGTAAGTCTGCATTATTATAATCCTGGCAAGGCATATTCAATTTTAAATTCGCAGGACAGGGGCTTGTATAATATTAAGCCCGATGTTTTTCCTAACCCAACCATGTGGACGATTAAGAAAACTTCCTGGGCAACAACCGAAAGAAAAATTGACGCCAATTCAGGTAATTTTTTATTACCAATACCAGCAACAGAAAAAAGCCAGGCGCCAAACCTGTCTAAACCTGCTATAGATTATCCATAAGGTAAAATTATTTCATCACATTATTATCAGTTAGTAAAATGAAAAAAATAAACAAAATAATACCGCTGCTTATCCTGGCGATAGCCATGGCA
>JAYUBR010001309.1:0-9533 GCA_043740775.1 Ferruginibacter sp.
AATACCTGCAACAGGATGTAGGCAATACATCTTTATTAAACATTTTAGAAACGGAAGGCCACAGCAATCATGTATATGTCTTATTTCAAAAAAGCCTGCTGGCATTGGCCAACCTGCAGGTAAGTGGCGATAAGGAACTGGATTATAATTATTGCATAACCAGCAACGCATTTGGCAAGCAGGCAATTTTAAGCGACCTGTTATATTTTAAATATTATTTTTTAGACACTTTAAAAATCCCATACGATAAAGAAAAACTGGTGCTTGAATTTGAAACACTCAGTACCAGCTTATCCAATGCGGAACATAAATATTTTATGTTCCGTGATTTTCAAAGCAGGAATATTATTGTAAAAAACGATGCCGTACATTTTATAGATTACCAGGGCGGCATGAAGGGAGCGGTACAATATGATGTGGCGTCTTTAGTTTGGCAGGCCAAGGCAGAGTTAAGTGATGAATGGAAAACAAATTTGCTGCACTATTATATCACCTGCCTTGAAACAATTTTGCAACAGCCGGTTGATAAAACCCGTTTTGAAGAAGAGTACAATGGCTATGTATTGATTCGTTTGTTACAGGTGTTGGGCGCATACGGCTTTCGCGGATTGTTTGAACGAAAAGCACATTTTTTAACCAGCATTCCATTGGCTTTGCAAAACCTGGAATGGTTTATATTGAATAAAAAAATGGGTTTAGGATTACCGGAGCTGGAAAGATTATTACACCTGATTGTTGCAGCCGATGTGGTAAAACGATTTAAACCTGTGAAGGCAACTGGCGAAACCCCATTGGTGGTAAAAGTGAATAGTTTTTCTTTTATAAAAAGTGGGTATCCGAAAGATGATACTAGCAATGGTGGTGGTTTTGTTTTTGATATGCGGGGCATTTTAAACCCAGGCAGAATTGAAGCATATAAAAAATTAACGGGCCGTGATAAACCTGTAAAAGATTACCTTGAACAGCAAACAAAAATGCCGGAGTTTTTAAGCAGTGTGTATGCTATTGTAGATATTTCGGTAGAAGATTACATTGCCCGTGGCTTTGAAAGTTTAACCATTAGTTTTGGGTGTACAGGCGGCCAGCACCGCAGTGTGTATGCGGCCGATGCTGTGGCAAGGCATGTAAGAAATAAGTACGGCGTTAAAATTCAGGTGAACCATATTGAACAAAAAATTGCAGAAACAAAAGGATAATATTGTATGAAAGCCATGATATTTTCGGCAGGGTTGGGGAGCCGTTTTAAACCCTGGACAGATACTCATCCCAAAGCACTGGCGTTGGTAAATGGTAAATCTTTATTGCAAAGAAATATTGAATACCTGCAGCAATATAATATCAGGGATGTGGTGGTAAATGTGCATCATTTTGCAGACCAGGTGATTGCTGCAATAAAAGAAAACAATGGCTGGGGAAGCAATGTGGCAATAAGTGATGAAACCAATGAAGTACTGGAAACTGGCGGAGGCTTACTTAAAGCAAGACATCTGTTAGAAAGCAATGAGCCTTTTCTTTCTTTAAATGTTGACATTCTTACTAATCTGGATTTAAATAAACTGGTGGCTTTTCATCAGCAAAATAAACCACTCGTTACATTTGGCGTTACTAACAGAAAATCGTCCAGGGTATTATTGTTTGATCGGCAGGGTAGTTTATGTGGCTGGAGAAATGTACAGACCGGCGAAGAAAGAGGCCCACACCTGTTGTTATCCAAAAAAGAAAAAAACAGCACTCAATTAAAAGCGATGGCTTATAGTTGTGTAGTAATTTATCAACCGGAAATATTTAATTTAATCAGACAGCAAGGAAAATTTTCTATCATAGAAACCTACCTTGATCTGGCGGCGGAAAATGTCATTCTTGGGTATGATCATAGCGGTGATTTATTGGTAGATGCAGGCAAGCCGGATAGCGTTGCGGTTGCGGAAAAATTATTCCCATAGACGTCCAATACTGCCCTGTTTATGAGTAGTCGTGAACAATGATTTATGTGGTAGATATTTTTAATTCTCCTTATTATCCACCGGACTTCCAAACGAATTATTTTCTTTGGGCTTGCTTAATCCCAGGTTGTAGCGGAATGTAATGCCCAGCCGGCGGGTATCATTTACCCTTGACCCACTTGCATGTACATTTGCCTGGTTTAAAATAAAGTTAGTGTGGTTGGTTTGTAACAGGTCGTTTACTGAAAAAATTACATTACCCTTTCTGTTTAAAACAGATTTATTTACAGAAAAAAACAAGCCGCCAAAATTGTCTAATTCATAAAAACTTTGCAAGGCTTTGGTACGCATAAAGCCTTGTACATCCAGGGTAATAGTTTTGGTAGCCTTTAGTTCCTGGTACATAAAAAACAACCAGCTTCCATGTTTATAGTTCAGTGGCTGGTTTTGATAAACACCATTGTATTCATTGTAATTATATTGAGCGCCCATGTAAAAAAAATATTTTCCACCCGGCGGAATACCTCCAACCAACCTGCAATACAACTCTTTATTTTTACCCAGATTATCATAGGTACGATAGGCAATTTTGGTTATATCATTTTGGTAGGTAACATTACTGAAAATATTATTGGTTTGGTTTATACCCACTGAAAAAACCGGGAAATTAGTAAAGGTTACATTCAGTTCATAGTTGGTGGTAAACTGTGGTTGCAGTTTTGGGTTGCCTACATCAAACAAATATGCATCAATATATTTTGGATAGGGGTTAAGTATTTCGTAATAAGGCCGCTTAATACTGCGGCGATAAATAGCATTGCCAACCAAATGAAAACTAAACATTTTAAACAGGTTATGCCGCAAAAAAATATATGGAAAAAGATCGGTTCGTTTAATGGATAAAACAGTATCCTGCGGAATCAGTTGCCTGCCTTTGATGTCAGTAGTTTCCAATCTCAGTCCGGGTTTTAGCGTAAAGCCAAAAAATGTTTTTGCCAGTTGTACATAAGCGGCGCTGATAGTTTCCTTATATTTAAAAGTATTGGTCTGGTATGGATCAACCTGGCTGCCACTGTTGCCGGTTTTGTAAAAATACGCAGAGCTGTTTTTGCTGTTGCTGGCGGTTAATTTAATGCCGGTTTCTAAAGTAATGTGTTTGAATAGTTTAAGTGTAAGATCAGTTTGCACAACAGAAATATTCTGTCGTTCCTGTTTTTACCATCGCCGTTTACAACCGGTTTTACCGGATAAATGAAATCGTTGTTGTACTGCTGCGCATTGTTATTTTTATAATAATTGTAATCAAACTCGATCGTCCACTCACTGCTTGTCGAATCAATTTTATATTTTGAAGAAATATTATTGCCAATAAACAGGGCCCTTGTTTTATTATTTACATCTGAGTGGCTTTTACCCAATACATCCTGTGTTAGTTGCTGATAAATAATATTGCTGTTGCCTGCATCGCTTGTACTATTGGTATTGGTGAGCCTTATATCATAAGCGATATTGATTTTTTTTGTAAAAGCTACATCAATACCACCACCAAAATAATTGTTTACAGAAGGGTATGTGGTGTAAGCATTTTGTGCCAGCAAAGAAGAATCTGTTTTAATAAACCTGTCAGATGTCAGCTCTTCAAAATTGTTTCTTTTGGTAAACTGGTAACTAAAATAGCTGTTGATTTTACCGGCACTTTTATTGATGTTTATCCCTGCGGTTTGTGTGCTGTACACACCCTGAAAATATGCTGCATTTGCACTGCCACTGCTGCCGATTTTTATGCCTTTCTTTAATACAATATTTACAATACCGCCACTGCTTGCAGCATCATATTTTGCAGAAGGACTGCGCAGTATCTCTATCTTACTAACACTGCCGGCCGGCAAACTTTTTAATAGCGACGCAATATCGGCACTACTCAGTTTCATTTCTCTTCCGTTAATAAAAATGGTGGCGGGTGTTGTGCTGCTTAAATACACATTGCCATCCTGGTCTATCACTGCGCCGGGTGTTTTTTCCAGTACTTCGTAAGCATTGCTGCTGCTGTTGGCCAATACGGTAGCATCTACAATGGTTTTATCATCTTCCTGTTTAAGCAGTTGTTTTCGTGCCGTTACTTCAACACCTTTTAAAGAGGTTAGTTTCTTTTTAAAAAACAAGTGTAATTGTACAGGCTGATCTTTTACGGTAATGCTGGTTTCTGTTGCTTCGTAGCCAATAGCAACTGCCTTTAAAAGATAACGGGCAAAAGGCTTTACCAAAAAAATATTCCCGTTCGTTTCAGCCACCTGCGCATTCAATAATATCGTATCTGGTAAAGAATATAACTGTAGTGTTGCACCAGCCAGGGAGTTGTTTTGTAAGGTGGAAAGTGTTACCTGTAGTGAAATTTGTTGGGCATAAACAGCCAGCCTCAAAAACAAAAATAATGCGAGTATCGTTAGTTTATATTTCAATTTCAAGTGAGGGATGATTAAAAAAAAGCACAACTTTTCAAAAATAGAAAAGTTGTGCTGGCAATGTTATTATAAAAAATTAAAGTATCCGGTTATTTTTTTGGGGTAAACAATTCTTTCTTATCCACCACTTTTACTTTCTCTTTTTCTTTCAGTGTTTTACTAACAATATCATACGGCCCTGTAATTACTTCTTCCCCTTCCGTAAGGCCTTCGGTAATTTCCAGATAGTTGATATCCTGTATAGATGTCTTCACTTTTTTCTTAGTTACCAATCCATCTTTATTTAAAACAAATACCACTACTTCCAGGTCGTCTATACTAACGGCAGAGGCTTGTCCCTCTACCACTTTCTTATCAGCTTTGGTACTGTCCATTTTTTCACGGGTGGTTACTGCGTTAATAGGTACGCTTAATACGTTGGAATGTGTTTTGGTTTGAATATCCGCACTGGCGCTCATTCCCGGCCTGAAAGGATAGTTGGTTTTACTCAGCAAATCAGGATAGCTTTCGGGTAATAAACGAATGTATACTTTATAATTGGTTACATCTGTACTGGTGTTGGCCAGGGCACTTTGCGTACTGGCTCCATTGTTACTGCTTGCAATCTGTGTTACAATGCCTTTAAATTTTCTATCGGTATAAGCATCTACGGTTACAATAGCGCTGTCTCCCAGGTGTACTTTTGGAACATCACTTTCGCCAACATCTACTCTGATTTCAATTTTACTCATGTCTGCAATGCGCAGCATTTCTGTACCTGCCATCATGTTGCTTCCAACTACCCGCTCGCCTTTTTTTACACTCAGTAAACTTACCACACCATTCATGGGTGCCAGCAGGGCAGTACGGCTTAAATCTTTATTGGCTTTTGCCAGGTTACTTTGTGCACTTTGCACTGCAGCCTGTCCGCCCCTGATGCCCTGTTTAGCGGCATTGTAATTGGCCTGGGCCGATTTGTAACCAGCATCGGCCACATTAAATTCATTGGCGCTGATTACTTTATCATCATACAATTTCTTTTGCATGTTGTATGTCTTCTGTGTTTGGTCAACCGTTGCTTTCAATGCGTCTAAGGCAGCCTGGGAATTGGCAACCTGCGCCTGACTTTGCGCCACGCCACTGGCAGCCTGGTTAGCCTGGATACTGTAAATATCAGCAAAAATGCGGGCCAGTATCTGTCCTTTTTTTACACTGTCGCCTTCCTGCACGGTGAGTTCAGTAATCTCACCGCTTACATCCGGACTCACTTTTACTTCAATTTCGGGGTATACTTTACCACTTGCATTTACAATTTCGGTAATGGTGCGTTTTTGTACTTTTTCGGCTGTAACGTTTGTCCCTTCATCCTTACCAAATACGCCGACCGCTTTTAATCCGCCCAGTAATACTACTAAACCGACCACACTAAAAAGAATCCATTTTACAGTTTTGCTCATGTTGATTAGTTTTTCCCTGTTTGTTTTTAAACAAAAGATGAGGTTATATTTTTATTTATTGTATGCTTTCAACGGTGTATAATTTCGGCCAAAATAACGCAATTAATGCCAAATGAAAATATTCCTTTTGCCTGATAATTCAATTTAAAAAAATCCCTGATTCCCATCATTGGTGTATCAGTTGGCGGGATTATCTTGTCCTGCGACAAACCAATGTATTTCAACCGACACCTCCTTCCAGTCTCTCCCCCCGGGGAGCCGGAGGGGCTGCTCTTTTACAATTTTATACCCTGTCCACGGTAAAATTCAAGCACTTTCATTTTAAAAACAAAATCATATTGGTTCAATACATCCTGCAGTTTAGCCCTGAACAAATTATTTTGCTGGGTAATTAATTCAAACGTACCCAACATACCCACTTCATATCTTTTTTGTGCAAAATCCAATGTGCGTTGCGATGCGGCTACACTTTTCTGACTGGCATTAAATTTTTCAAGTGCTACTGTTGCTGCGTTGTAAGCCTGGTAAATATCCTGTTTGATGGTTTGGTTATCGGACTCCTGCTGCAGTTCTGCATTTTTTATATTTAGTTTGCTGCGTTCGTAATTTGTACGTAACTGGCCAGCACTAAAAATTGGCACGCTCATGCTTAAACCAATCTGTTGACGAAAGTTTTTATCTATTTGACTGAAAAATGGAGATCCCCGTTTGCCGACAATGCTGTAATCAGGTGAATTTACTTTGTAGATGGTGCCGCCTACATCTATTTGCGGACTTAAAGGATTGCTGCTGTAAGTGCCTGATGGAGCAAAGATCGAATTTTTTGTATTGATAAAGTTACTGCTCAATCCGCCAAAGACGGAAAAGGTAGGATACATACCCGCCTTTGCTGCTTCTTTTGCTTTTTGTGCCGCTTTTAATTTAAAATCGTTTACCCTTTGTTGAGGTAAATTTTTAACTGCCAGTGCATATACGGCATCAGGTTGCAGGTCGGCTATTTTTTCAATAGGTATCTGCTCTACGGGGGGCACTGCAACATCAAAAGGAGCCGCGGCATCCATGTTGATTACTGATTTTAATACCAATGTAGCCTGTACCACATTTCCTTTTGCATTGATATAAGTTGCGCTATCCACTGCTTCCTGTGCTTCCAGTTCGGATGCATTCAGTTCCGGTAAAGAGCCTGCATTTACCAGCTTACGGGTGTTTGATAATTGGGCCTGTGTTTGTTTTAATTGCACCAGTGCAATATTTTCCTGTTCCCTGCTTAATAAAATCTGCAGGTAATCATTGGCTACTGTTAACGAAATATCATTCTTTAATTTGTCAACAGATGCCTTAGCCGCTTCATACTGCCATTGGTTGCTGAGGATGGTATTTTTTTTACTAAACCAGTTAAAAATATCAGCGCTGGTTTGCAGTTGAAAACCTGCATTGATATAGCTTTGGGTAATCAGGTTAAAGGAAGTAGGATCCTGGTTTCGGCCGTTGTTGAAGCTTGTACTTCCATTGAAGTTTGCCGTAGGAAAAAGCCCGAGTTTACTTTGTTTAAGTGTAAGGCCCGTAATAGCAGCCTGCACATCCGACTGTTTAATACTGATGTTGTTGGTCACTGCGTAATCTACTATTTTACTCAGGTCCCATTTTTGCTGTGCATGGGTTGTGGTGCAAAAACAGGTAATGGCTATAAGGGTGTAACGTATGTATCGCATATTCCAAAAATATAACATCCTTTTGTAATGCCCCACACCCATTATTATAAACGGTAAAAAAGGTGGAAAAAAAGCGGGGTAGCAAATGAGCAGTGTTTTAAAAGCAGTACGGCAAGCCAAAAAAATAAGTACGGCAGGGTACCTTATCAGCCTTCAATAATCATCTCCTTATTTTAAAACCAACGCTACACAATTTTATAACAACAATGGTTTTTATAAAACCGGCAACTTTAAACTATGAAATTGGGGGGGTAAAGATTTTTTATTGTTTCAAATTCATGCAGAATGCTTTCGAGCGCAGCTATAACCAAAAGCAATTTTGGCATACTGATACTTTCTGCGCTTTCCAATTTAGAATAGGCCTGCTATGAAATATCCATCCTTTTTGCGGCCACGGATTGTTTTACCCCTTTTGAGCTCCGGAGCCTGCGAACCAGTTCGCCGGGTATTACCAATTTTTCTGCAGACATGAGGTACAAGTTTTCGTTATTGTGGTAAAGATAATTTTTATGGTTTATCGAAAGTATTATTTTTTTTCGCTGATTGTTAAAAACTGCCAGGTTGTATTTTACAACCTTTTAAAATTATGATTTATCAAATTAAAGTACCAACTTACCAATCTGTTTACAACGATACGCCTTACCTCCTCCCCAAGTAAATTCCTTTCAATATTATAAAACTATCAGGCGTACTATGTTTAATCAATACGAACCCAATGTAAATGTCACCATTGCTTTTTTACAATTGCAACATGTAAAAGTAAATAGCAGCACGGTAAACGAAACTTTACAAAACCATCCTGACTGGCCTGGCCTGCTCTGTATTAGCGATGCCTTAAATAAATGGAACGTACCCAACGGAGCCGGTAAAATTGAGCCGGATAAAATGGATGAGTTGCCCACTCCCTTTTTAGCTTATACAAACAACCGGGAGTACCCCTGGCTATTGTCGCAGCAATTACACAAACGAGCGTTGATTGTTATACCAAAAATTATAACCAGCTTACCACAATTACAAGAGAAGCTTTTTTAAAAAGCTGGCGAGGTATTTATTTAATTACAGAAACAACAGAACACTCAGGCGAAAAGGCATACCAGCAAAACAAAAGACAGTCATTTATAAATGCATTGATTCCGGTATCTTTTTTTCTTTTATTATTTACACTTTCTTTACTTTTTATTTATTGGGCAATCGCTGAGAACCTTGCCACCATTGCATTTAATGCAACAGCTATTTACCTGCAATATTTTATATTACTGGCAGGGGTTATTGTAACATCCCTTTTGCTTTGGTAGGAGGTTGATAAAAATAACCCTGTGTTACAGAAGGTTTGTACAGGCATTGTAAAGGGTAATTGTAATGCTATCCTTACCGGCAAACAATCAAAATTGTTTACCTGGCTTAGCTGGAGCGAAGTGGGGTTCTTTTATTTTTCCGGAAGCCTGATGGTATTGTTATTTGCCGGCCATGGCTTAACAAACACTGTTACGTTATTAGCTTGGTTAAATATCCTAGCACTGCCCTATACTGTGTTTTCCGTTTATTATCAATGGAAGGTAGCAAAGCAATGGTGTATACTTTGCCTTGCGGTGCAGGCTTTATTACTATTGGGCGGTATCAATATTTTTGCAAACAATTTACTGGCTTTGCCCGTGCAATTTTTATCGCCCTTTGTAATAAAATTTGCCCTACTTTATCTTTTTCCGGTTTTATGCTGGTATGCTGCCAGGCCGTTTATCATGCGGTTGCAGGAAGCAAAAAATACAAAGCGGGAATACCTGCGCATAAAATTTAACACAGAAATTTTTGAAACACTTTTAAAAAAGCAAAAGGGAATAACTGTTGATGCCGATGGTTTGGGTATAAGTTTAGGAAATCCAACCGCAACCAATACAATCATTAAAGTGTGCAACCCTTACTGTGGGCCTTGTGCTAAGGCACATCCTAAAATTGAAAAGTTGCTGGAAGACAATACCAACC
>JAYUBR010001310.1:0-2922 GCA_043740775.1 Ferruginibacter sp.
TGCTTGATTACGAAAGGCAAACAGAAGAAGCCGATAAGGCCATTGTTGCGGCAGACTGGATTTTTTGCCTTGATTTTAATACCCTTAACCGTACCAAACGGATGGAGGAAAAACTGGGCAATGCAACTGCACAAAGAATTCTCATTGATCATCACCAGGAACCACAGACAGATAAGTTTGCCTATGGAGTAAGCGATACCACCAAAAGCAGTACCTGCGAAATGGTATACGATTTTATTGCTGACAATGGCCATGATGATAAAATAAATATGGACGTAGCAAAATGTTTATATGCTGGTGTAATGACAGATACCGGTTCATTCCGTTTTCCCGCTACCAGTGCTAATGTGCACAGAATGGTAGCCAATCTTAAAGACAAAGGGCTGGATCAAGGACCGGTTCATGAAGCGCTATACGATAATTTTCTGGAGAACCGTTTTCGTTTTCTCGGCAATGTTTTGCTAAACAGGATGGAGATATTTTATGAGTACAATACAGCGCTGATAGCCATTCCGCAGGCTGACCTTATTAAATACAATATTAAAACAGGGGATACAGAAGGGTTGGTAAACTATCCTTTAAGCATACAGGGAATAAAATTAGCCGCCATTATTATCGACAGGGGAGAAGAGCGTAAAACCTCTTTTAGAAGCAAGGGAGGTTTTGATGTAAATACTTTTGCCCGCACCTATTTTAACGGAGGCGGCCATTTTAATGCAGCAGGCGGACAAAGTAAAGAATCACTGGAAGAAGTAGTGGCATTGTTTATTAAAGCCATGAAAGAAAATAAAGATCAATTAAGCAATTATCAATTTTAAACACAAAAAAACATGAAGCAATTTTTTTATTTACTGGCAGTATCAACTGTATTACTGGCCGGTTGTAACGGGGGCGGGTCTTTTAAGAAAGGCGAAAAAGGAATGGAGTACAAAATTATTTCTGAGGGTAGTGGAAAAACATTACAGAACGGAAACTTTTTTGAAATACAATTTCAACAAACATATAAAGGTGCTGATAAGGACACCGTGTTATATGATTCAAGAAAAACTGCTAACCAGATAGCTTCGATGGATTCTGCCGGTATGCCTCCCGCTTATTATAAAATATTCGGTCAGGTAAAAAAAGGCGATAGTATCATTGTAAAACAATTAGTGGACAGTATTATGAAGGAAGGTGGCAACACACCTCCTTTTATGAAAAAAGGCGGTCACATGATTGCTTACTATAAGATTGTAAATATTTATACCAATAAAGAATCTGCTGACAGTGCCTACAAAATTCAAATGGAAATGGCCAAAACAAAAGATTCTTTAAGTGCATTGGTGCAAATAAAAAAAGATGATAAGATCATCACAGATTACCTGGCTTCAAAAAATATCAAAGCGCAAAAATCACCCAAGGGCGTTTATGTAGAAATTCTGCAGGAAGGTACCGGCGAAAAAGTGACTGATTCAGCAGGTGTAAAAATGAAGTACACCGGTAAAGGCTTTGACGGTAAACCATTTGACAGTAATATAGATTCTCAGTTTCATCATACCGATTTGCTGCCTGTTCAAATGTGGGCACCAAGGGTTATCCCGGGTTGGGTAGATGGTTTGCGCATGTTGTCAAAAGGAACCAAGGCACGTTTTTACATTCCTTCTTCTTTAGGCTATGGCCAACAGGGACAACCGCCGGTAATTACGCCAAATGAGAACCTGATTTTTGATGTGGAAGTAGTAGAACTTACTGACAAAAAACAAGCAGCGGCCGAAGAAATGGCGATGCAGCAAAAAGCAATGCAGCAGCAAATGCAAATGCAGCAAATGCAACAAAAGATGAAAGGCCAGCAGCCACCTGCCAATAAATAAATTTAAATAGTTTGATAAAAAATAGCCGTCCTTTTTAGAGACGGCTATTTTTGTGTATTTTTTATGTTGCAAAAAATCAATCAACAAGTTTCCCAACTCTTCCACCACCACCGGCAAAAAATACCGCCTTTCCTTTCTTTGCTTTGCGGCATACATGAAAGCTTTCTTTGCTTATACACGTCCAGTTACTGCCTTCGTCATGGCTGATGTCAACACCTGTTAAACCACAACTGATCCAGGTTGTTTTGTCGATGTATTCCACACAACTTCGGTAACCATGTGGCGGTGTGGTGGGGGTTGTAAATGTTTTTCCACCATCGGTGGTAATGCAACAATTTTTGGTGGTATCTTCTTTGGCATTAAAATCACCACCCACAATAATGAAGGTATGATTGTTTTTTACTGCGATGGAATTAGCGCCGGTGCTGGTTTTGCCTTGTACAATGGGCAGGTCGGTTTTGGTATCCCTTATAAAAAGCCTGCTCCTTGTGCCGCCGGAAATAAACAATGCTTCCTGCTTGCTGAGTTTTCTTACATTGGTACCGCTGCTGGCAAAAAAGGCTTCACCACTATCGGCTACCGGGTAATTTTGTGGCGGCAGTTCCTGCCATTTTTTTCCACCGTCAAAAGTGCGGGCAATAAAAACTTTGTTATCAACCGGGTCGCCGATTACGATGCCGCTTTGATCGTTCCAGAATTCCATGGCATCTAAAAACATACCGTTGGTTTTATTTTCATACACGGTTTGCCAGGTGTCGCCACCATCTGTTGTGCGTAAAATATAGGCTGGTTCTGCAATCGCCATTATCACAGCCGTCTTGTTATCAAAAGCTTCAATGTCTCTGAAGTCGGCTTTTTCAAAACCTTTTACTTTTATTATTTTCCAGGTAACACCACCATCGGTTGACCTGCCCACAGTGCCTTCGCTTCCGCTGATCCAGACAACTTTATCCGACACAGCACTTAGCCCACGGATAGAAGCCTTTGTACCACTGTTAAGCAACTGAACGGTTTGTGCGTTGGCATTGGCAATGCCTTGCAACAATACAACGGCCCACAATATTATTTTAAC
>JAYUBR010001311.1:0-2915 GCA_043740775.1 Ferruginibacter sp.
GCAATATCAGGCTCAGCCTGTACCAGGTTTAAAAAAGTGGTCATTGCTTCTACGCCTTCCAGCATGGCATCATCCATGTTAATATCAATTACCTGTGCACCGCTTTCTACCTGCTGCCGTGCTACACTTAAAGCTTGTTCATACAGGCCATCTTTTATGAGGCGGGCAAATTTTTTACTACCGGTTACGTTGGTGCGTTCGCCTACGTTTACAAAATTTGTTTCGGGCCGCACTACCAATGGCTCTAATCCTGCCAGTCGTAAATACGGTTTTATATGTATTGGATCGCTCATAGTTTTTTTATTTTTCCATCAGCAGAGAAGAACGTTATTTAATTTTTTTCTTCCTTCTTTACTTTGTTTGATATCGCAATTTGTGATATCAAACAAAGTAATTGCTTCAATTTTTAATTTATAAGTCTTCTTCTAAAACAGGTAAAATCCTTGGTTTAAATTTAGCCACTTCGTCTGCAATGTGTTTAATATGATCTGGTGTAGTACCACAACAGCCACCCACAATATTCAGCCAGCCATTGGCTGCCCACTCTTCAATGATATGCGCCGTTTCGTGCGGCTGTTCATCGTACTCGCCAAATGCATTGGGTAATCCTGCATTGGGGTAAGCAGATGTATAACAACTGGCAATGGATGACAGCTCTTCAATATGGGGCCGCATTTCCTGCGCACCCAGAGCACAGTTAAGCCCAATGCTGATTGGGCTGGCATGCTGCAGAGAAATATAAAAAGCCTCCAGTGTTTGCCCACTTAATGTACGACCGGATGCATCTGTGATGGTGCCTGAAATCATGATGGGCAATTCAGCAATGCCTGCTGACCTGAAATAATTTTTGGCAGCATATACTGCAGCTTTTGCATTGAGGGTATCAAAAATTGTTTCAATCAGTAGCATATCTACACCGCCGTCAATCAGTCCTTTTATTTGTTCTGTATAAGCAGTTGCTACTTCATCAAATGTTACCGCTCTAAAGCCCGGGTTGTTTACATCAGGTGATAAAGACAATGTTTTATTCAATGGCCCGATGGCGCCTGCAACAAAACGGGGTTTGTCCGGATTTTTTGCGGTGTATTCATCTGCGGCTACACGGGCACATTTTGCAGCAGCAACATTTAACTCATACGCCAGGGCTTGCATATCATAATCGGCCTGCGCAATAGTGGTACTGCTGAAAGTGTTGGTTTCTAAAATATCCGCACCTGCTTCCAGGTATTGTTTGTGTATGCCAATGATAATTTCAGGCTGGGTAATGCTCAGCAAATCATTGTTGCCTTTTACATCGGTATGCCAGTCTTTAAAGCGCTCAGCCCTAAAATCGGCTTCTTCTAATTTATGCCGTTGTATCATGGTGCCCATAGCTCCATCAATGATGAGGATTCTTTCTTTCAGGCAACCCTGTATTGTTTTTTTCATCGCTTCTATAAAAGTTAAATTATTAACAAATAGCTGAAGTGAGTGACACAACGATGATTACCATTGCTGTTATCGCACACCAAAAAAAAATATAAACTGTTAAACGAGAATCAATCCGTGAAGATGTGGGAATTGCTTTCGTTTATTAGTTCATTTTCCTTTATAAAAAAGGTATTGAATACAGGCTGAACAATAAACAAATCCACCTGTAAACAGTGTAAAATTATAACAACTTAACGGTTTTGCAAAATGAGGGTTTGATACCGGCTTTTCAAAAGGGGTGCTCCTATGGAGCGAAAATGCATATTTGATATTTGGTTCTACAAAGTGGTGGCTCCGATGGAGCCTAAATGCAAAAGGGATTTCTATGGAGATATAAATATTTTATTCTGCGAAGGCCTTTAATTTCCTGCGTTGATATAATTTTCTACAAAGGGGTGGCTCCTATGGAGCCGGAACTACAGGAGGGATTAAAAATGTTTACCGACGATAGCCTTTAATTTCCTGCGTTGA
Source organism: Ferruginibacter sp. (assembly GCA_043740775.1). Taxonomy (GTDB): domain Bacteria; phylum Bacteroidota; class Bacteroidia; order Chitinophagales; family Chitinophagaceae; genus Ferruginibacter. Next base: position 1,942 of record JAYUBR010001311.1, read on the forward strand.
TATAATTTTCTACAGGTATTCGGTTGCTGATACTTTTTGCAAGCGTCATTTCATCGGCATATTCCAACTCGCCGCCAAAGGCAATGCCACGGGCAATAGTGGTAATTTTTACCGGATGGCCTTTTAATTTTTTGCCAATATAATAAATGGTGGTATCGCCTTGTATGTTGGCATTCAGGGCAAAAATGATCTCTGATATTTGCTCCGTTTCTACCCGTTTTACCAGGCTGTTGATGTTTAACTGGTCCGGACCAATACCATCCAATGGCGAGATGATGCCGCCGAGTACATGATAAACGCCATTGAATTGCTGGGTGCTTTCGATGGCAATTACGTCCCGGATATTTTCTACCACACACAACATTTCCTGCTTGCGGGCATAGTTGCTGCAAATATTACAGAGGGTTGCATCGGAGATATTGTGGCAGCGGGAACAAAATTTTATTTCTTCCCTCATCAATAAAATGGCTTCGCTGAAACGGCTTACATCTGCTACATCCTGCTTAATTAAATGCAGCACTAACCGAAGGGCCGTTTTTTTTCCGATGCCGGGTAAGCGGGCAAATTCATTCACCGCATTTTCTAAAAGAGAAGAAGAAAAAATCATAGCATGAAGATAATGGATAGTTGATAATTTTTTAATTGATAATAATTCAGATCGGAGATATTTATTGCTTCATTGATAACAGGTAATTGATGATGTAATACTTGATATTGCTTTAAACTGTTGATATGTACATGCTGAACTAATTATCAATTATCCATTTAAAAATTATCCATTAAATTAAAGCTCTATTTCCCGTTCATTGTCCCAGTTGGCTTTGATGGTTAATTTTTTATCCAGCGTGAGGGCATGTTCGGGTTGAATTTTCTTTTTATAATTGCCAGGGTCCCAAACACCGTTATTGTTGGTATCATATAAAATGCGCAACTCATATTCGCCGGGAGTGAAAAATTTATCGCTCCAGGTTGGG
>JAYUBR010001312.1:0-2908 GCA_043740775.1 Ferruginibacter sp.
TCCTTTGCCAGTTTATCTACATAAGTTGTTTTGGGTTCGTAGGTAACATCAACAAAAATTATTTTGTCTTTGCCCCGTAGCGGCACCCGGCCAGCCAAAGGTTTGCCGTCAAAAAAATGATCTATTAAAAAAATCATCGGGGCTTCTCCTTTACGGTTGGGCTGCAATATTTCGTCTAACTGATTGAAAGCGCCACGTCCGTAAATAACATAGCCAATCATTTTAAAGTTTCTAAAATTCATGGTGCAAATTTAGCGAAGGATAGAACACGCCAGCCCGAAAGATTCATTCTGGCGGGGATGACACTGATCTGGCGGATTTACACAGATGATAAATTTGTAAAAAGAAAACTGATTGTGAAGGATAAAAACGCAGATGGGGCAGTGATTATAGGAGATTCTTACTGATTTGTACTGACGATTTGATTTAGAGAATATAAAATCCGTTTTAATCGGTTCAATCCGTGTAATCAGCGTTCTATTTGGTTAGTTCGTCAATGCCTTCGTCGCCATCGAGGTTATCCATCTGGCGCATTATTTCGGGGTACCGTTTTGCCACATATCCACTCATTGGTTTTATTGTGTATACTTTGGGGTTAGGCAGTGCGGCGGCTATCATTGCGGCTTCGGCCCAGGTAAGGTTTTTTGCATCTTTGTTAAAATAGGCTTTTGCGGCGGCCTGTACCCCAAAAATTCCCTTCCCCATTTCTGCCACATTCAGGTACATTTCAAGTATTCGTTTTTTACTCCAGATTTTTTCTATCATAAAAGTAAAATATACTTCCAGTCCTTTTCTGAACATGCTTCGTCCTTGCCATAAAAAAACATTTTTAGCTACCTGCTGGCTAATGGTACTTGCACCACGTACTTTGATGGCATGCTTCTTATTATAGGTTATGGCTTTTTTGATGGCCTTAATATCAAATCCATTGTGTTCGGGAAATATCTGGTCTTCGCTGGCCAGTACGGCCAGTTTTATATTGGGGCTCATTTCATTGAAGGCAACATAATCTCTGTGTAAACCATAGCCCTGTAAAAGGCTTACAGTTTGCGTTAGCGTGATGGGCGGATTGATCCATTTACAAAAAAGGATATACACCAACTGTAAAATAAAAAGCCACAATAAACCTTTTTTACAAATTCGCCAGGCTTTCTGCATAGGATGGAGACTTAATTTTATGCAATATACTTTAGAGCTTTTTACTATTGCTTACTTCAACATATACCAGCGAATATTTTTTTCCAATGATCATTCCTTTGCCGGTTAGTTTGGCCATTGCATATCCGATACCACCCAGGGCGATGGCACCAAACATTAATTGCGGACTAAATTTATTTCTGTCTGCCAGGTAAACAACGCCACTGGCAGCTGTTAGTAAAGCACCGCCCCCCATCAGCGCTGCGGCACTACCGGATACATTGAATTTTCCGCCAGCTCTGCCAATGGCTTTTATTTCTTTATAATTATACTGATACCGGTAACTGACAACTGTATCCAAAACATATACCCCTAAATTAGTGGGTATTTGTTGTACAATAAACTGTCTTAAAAACAAGGTGTCGTTTTTGATATTTGTAATCAGCGCTTCAATATAACTGCCCTGCGGATTGGTGAAAGCAATATTATTACCGGTATAATACGAACCGATGGTGCGGTTATGTTTTTTCAGCAAAATAAAATCGGCCCGTTGGCAAAACACTTGTTGGCCTATAAAAAAAGAAATTATTAAAAGCAATGCCTTCATACTGTAAAATAACTACAACGGGGCGATATAAAGCGTAATTAGCTCGTTAATGTTTGGCAGTTGAATAAAATACGCCCACAATTATTACAATTCCAAAAATCAGCAGTATTAGGCCGGAAATTTTATTGATCAGTGAAATGTTTTTTTCATTGAGTTTACTGCGGAGTTTACCGGCCAATACAACTTTAAAAATATCAGAAGCACTGTTTATTATAAGACAGGTAGCAAAAATAATAATGCGCTGGTTAATGGTATGTGTTGCGGCCAGGGCCGTGGCTGTAGTTAACCAAAATAATAATAATGCCGGGTTTAAGGTATTGATAAAGAAGCCAGACACAATTAACCTTGCATGCGTGCGAGCAGTAATTACAATCTTGTTTTCATCTTCCTTAATGTGTATTTTTTTAAAGAAAAGATAATATACTCCCATTGCAATTAAAAGAGCACTGCCGGTAAAACCTATTTCCTTTTTAAAATCCATCAGTTGAGAAACCAATTCTGTAAATACATTGCTTATTACCACCAAAAAAAGATCACTCATCCATACACCTGCAACAAAACTAAACCCGCCAACGCGGCCATTGTTGATGCTTTGTTTAATGATGGTGAATATTACAGGACCCACTGAAAATATCAGCAGCAGGCTAATGGCAAAACCTTTTAATAAAGCTTCAATCATTCATAAAAAATGAGGTGGGAAGAAAGGGGGTGAAGATAAAAAATAAAGCCGATGCAGGAAATTTATTACTTCTTTTTATAGATGGGTACTGTGCTGCAAGGTTCTCCATACATAATACTTTTAGCAACTGGCCTTAATAGTTGAGTGGCCTGTAAATAAGCAGCTTCGCCAACGGGTATTTCTCCGCAACCCTTTATTACCACTCTTTTTCCTTCATAATCATCCACTGAAAGTTGGGTAATATTTTTTAATAGCACCGTATTTTTTACTTCTTCCACTGTGCCAAATACTACATCCCTGGCAACAGGCTGCAGGTTGCTGGCCACCAGCATGTAGGCCCACATGGGTATAACCGCATCGGCACTACAGGTAACTGCCACCACCTTATCTGCATATATGGAAAGATCCAGGGCTTTGAGGTTTTCCCGGAAATCCTTTTCTTTTAATATCAGGCCCATAAACAAATAGTCTTTCATATCAAACAA
>JAYUBR010001313.1:0-9478 GCA_043740775.1 Ferruginibacter sp.
AGGCTTGCTGTACAACATGATGGCAAAGACCGCTGGTATTTGGAGGCATTGGGTATTGGGGCAGACAGGCAGTGGGATGCTTTCTTTGCGGCGTATCTCACCAAAGTAAAAAATCCTTTACAAAGCGAAGCTTCCCGTGATATTGTTTGGCGTGCCCGTACCGAAAAAGCAGTGCCTTTTATTGCGGAACTGGCAGCAGATAAGAAAGTGACTTTGAATAACCGGTTGCGTTATTTCCGGGCCTTTGATTTTAATAGCGGTCCGTCAAAGTCAAAGCTGTTACTTGCGATGATACAAGACAATACCGAAAATGACATGGCATTAAATAAACTGGTATTGCATGCGCTTGATATTAAAACGGTAACACAATCGCCGGTAGCAAAAAAGGCGCTGGATAATGTATTACAATCAGTAAATGGAACGAATGAATATATTGAACTGGTAAGCCGCTATGCAGTAAAATCACAGAATAAAAACCTGTTGCAGTTGGCCATTAATAAGCCCTATGAATCGGTTGGTAAAAATGCGGCAGGATTATTATTTCATCTCGGTGGCAGTCAGTTAACATGGAAGGTTATCAATGGAAAAGATACAGCTCAACAAAATAATCTGTTAGGGGCGTTGGCAGGCGTAGGCAGCAAAGAATCCATTGACATGCTGCAAACAATTGCCTTATCCAAAAAATATGAGTTGCTTTTAAGAAAACTTGCGGCCCGAAAAATTGGCAATAGTGGAAGCGGAGAAGACAGGGTGCTGGTGATTTTAAAAAGTAAAAAAGTACCTGCTGAATTGATACCGGATGTGGTAGCCAGCGTAAGCGGTGCATGGCGTGGTTCTATACGCACAGAGGCTGCATCTTATTTGCCCGATAATGGTAAAAGTACCACCAGCAAACCTGCACCCACTATGCCACAATTACTTGCGTTAAAAGCCAATGGCGAAAAAGGTAAAAAAATATTTACAGCCACCTGCAATGTGTGTCACCAGGTAAATAATGTTGGCTACGATTTTGGTCCAAAGCTGAGTGAGATAGGTTCAAAACTTCCCAAAGAAGGTTTGCTGGAATCCATTGTACATCCATCGGCGGGTATTGGTTTTGGTTATGAAGGATGGGAATTGAAGATGAAAGATGGTGCTACATTGTCGGGGATACTTGCCAGTAAAACAGAAACTGATATTGATATCAAATTTCCGGGTGGTACACACCGGCAACTCAAAACCAGCGATGTGCTGAGCCTTACACAAATGAAGCAATCTATGATGACAGACGGGCTGTACAATAATATGTCAGCGCAGGATATGGCGAATTTGCTGGAATATTTGGAGGGGTTGAAGAAAAAGTAATGGTAGCATTTTCTTTTTTCAAAAAATGACTTTCTCATAACTTTATTCGAAAAAAAACATCATGCATAAATTGCTATTTATGTCATTCCTGATGCTCGTCAATAACATTGGTGAAGATCTGTCATACAAAAAATACTGTAATGCGAGATTTGATTTTTGCGTAGAATATCCCGCTTCATTTGTTAATCTGCCTCCGCCAGAAAATAATGATGGATTAACATTCTTATCAACAGATAAAAAAACAAAGATACTTGCGTTTGGAAGCCTGGCAAGTGAAGACTTTGACAGGATTGACCAGGAGTTTAACATTGCAATCTCTAAGATTAATCTCACTTACAAGAAAGTTACAAAAGACTGGTTTGTATTTTCGGGACTGGGTAAGCAGGGAGAAATTGTATACCGGAAAACAGTAAAAAAGAAATTAATTATATGGGAGATCGGGATGCTTATGTATTTCAAACATTAATGATCACCTATCCTGCTTCACAAAAAAATATCTACCAAACTTATTGTAGAAAGATTTCAAAAAGTCTGACAATAAAATAATTTCCGACTACATCAATATAGCCACTAAAATATTCACACCCGCATATCATCCGGTTGCCAATTAGTGATAGCTCTTTTAATTTCATCGCCACTGATATTTTCTTTAATGGCACGGTCAAGAAGAACTGTGAACGATTCATCATCTGCAAAGCGAAGTGCCCCTATCTGGCCAAAAGAAAGTTTGTCTTCTGTTTGTTTGGACGGCTTGCCAAATAATTCAAAATAGCGCAGCCGAAACTCCAATCGTACAATCCTGTTTTGGTTACCCAGTGCATAATGCTGACGAAGCATGATCGCCAGATAAAAAATACAGAAACATACAATGCTAAACAACAGCCATTCCAACTGGTGCGGTTCATCCCTGAATGTTTGCCGTACACCAATTGCCATCAACAGCAACATCATCGGCAAAAAAATTAAGTGATGTGGCGGGTAATATTTTTTATGATTACTATATTGTTGTTTCATACAACTGGTAGAACAAAAATTGATCCGGCTGGTTCATCCCGGAGTAATTATTTTTTACAACTCAAATATAAAATGATTCAACAGCTTTTTATACTTTTCAGGCGGGTAGTCAATTAAAAAAGTGGGATGTTGCAGGTGCAGCAGCCATCACTTTTTTTATTACAGCATAGTATCGCGTCCTAAAAAAAAGCCATTAAATTACCAGCTTATTAGAAGTATATTTGGCTAACAGATAGCCACAGTGTAAATTTTTTATATTTTACTTTTTATATTTAAAAACGAAACTGCTCTATAATGAAAGAAAATTCAGGCCGTCGTTCCTTTATTAAAAATGTAAGCATGGGCAGCATCAGCGCTGCCATATTACCGGTAAGTTTTGCTACGGCAACTAATCTGCTGCCTGAAAATGACCAGCAGCAAAATTTGTCTTCTCCACAAAAAAATAAGCGGCTTTATAATTCTGCCTACCAGGGCGAAAACCTTAACCGTGTTGCGTTTCCGGTGGGCGGCCTTGGTGCAGGCATGTTTTGTATGGAAGGCACCGGAGCCATTTCTCATGTATCTGTTCGCAATAAACCAGAGATATTTAATGAGCCCGGTATGTTTGCAGCCATTGCAGTTAAAGGAAAAAAAAACGGGGCTAAATTGCTGGAAGGCCCGGTGCCTGACTGGAAAAAATTTGGCCAGCGGGATGCAGGTAATGGCTCAGGCGGCGCAACCACCGGCTTACCACATTTCCGGCATGCATCTTTTACTGCAAAATTTCCTTTTGGTTATTTGGATATCAGTGATGAGGATATTCCCTTCAAAATAAAAATTACCGGATGGAGCCCCTTTATACCAACGGAAGATGACAACTCAGGGTTACCGGTTGGTGCTATGGAATATCATTTCATCAATACAGGCAAATCAACTACAGAAGCTGTTTTTTCTTTCAATGCAAAAAATTTTTTAAAGATAGAGAAGGGTAAAAATTCGATCCAATCTTTAGACAATGGTTTTGTATTATCAGAAGCCGGCACAACCGAAAAACCCTTCCCTGCAAACTTTGCCATTTTTACAGATGACGGGGCAACAATTGTTGATCATTGCTGGTTCAGGGGCGGATGGTGGGACCCATTAACCATGGCATGGAATACCGTAAAAAGCGGGGAAGCAAAAGCAGTTGCACCTGTAGACAACGATGCACCCGGGGCTTCTTTATATGTTCCCTTTACACTTGCGCCGGGTAAAGAAAAAACAATCCGGGTAATGATGGCCTGGTACTGTCCGGACTCAGAACAAACCTATGGCGAAATGGGTGCAAGAAAAGAAAATTGTGATCCAGCTTCGGGTTGCTGTAACTCGCCGGCAGATATTGGACTTGATAAATATGATAAGGATTTTGATGGTAAGTTTTATAAACCCTGGTATAGCAGCCGGTTTAAAAGTATTGAAGAAGTAGCTGTTTACTGGAAACAGCAATATGCGGCGTTGCGACAAAAATCCTCCCTATTTACCGATGCTTTTTATGCCAGCACTTTACCACCGGAAGTGATTGAAGCTGTAGCTGCCAATCTTACTATTTTAAAATCGCCTACTGTAATGCGCCAATACGATGGCAGGCTCTGGAGTTTTGAAGGCTGTGGTGATGAGGGAGGCTGTTGCCATGGCAGTTGTACCCATGTATGGAATTATGCACAGGCGATACCACATTTGTTTCCGGCATTGGAAAGATCTTTACGCAACACAGAATTCTGCGAAAGCCAGGATGAAAAAGGACATCAGAATTTCAGGGCCGTGTTGCCTATAAAGCCCGCCACCCATGAGTTTCATTCGGCGGCAGACGGACAGTTAGGTGGCATTATGAAAGTGTATCGTGAATGGCGTGTGAGTGGCGACAGCAACTGGATGAAAAAAATATTTCCGATGGTACAGAAGAGTATGGATTACAGTATTGCTACCTGGGACCCACGGCATGCAGGCGTAATTGAAGAACCGCACCACAACACTTACGATATAGAATTTTGGGGGCCGGATGGAATGCATACCAGTTTTTATGTGGGTGCTTTACAGGCCATCATTGCCATGGGAAAATTTATAGGCAAAGATGTTACAACCTATCAGCAGTTGCATACCAGTGCGAAAAAAATGATGGAGACCGTTTTGTATGATGGAGAATTTTTTATTCAGCAGATAAAAGTAGACGGGCTGAACGCAAAAAATCCTGCTACAGAACAATCTTTTGGTGGCGAATATTCAAAAGAAGCAAAGGGTCTGTTGCAAAAAGAAGGACCAAAATACCAGTATGGCAAAGGCTGTTTATCAGACGGCATATTGGGTGCATGGATTGGCCGCATGTGTGGATTGGAAGACACTATTGACACTTCACAAATTACCAGCCATTTAAAAGCGGTACACAAATACAATTTAAAAGAAAATTTAAGCGAGCACGCCAATCCGCAACGGCCTGCCTATGCGATGGGTGATGAAGGTGGCCTGTTATTGTGTACCTGGCCAAAGGGTGGAAAACTTTCTTTGCCATTTGTATACAGCGATGAAGTATGGACGGGTATTGAACACCAGGTAGCATCGCATTTAATGCTGATGGGGCATGTAAAGGAAGGGCTTGAAATTTTGCGGGCTTCCCGTAACAGGTATGATGGCCGCATCAGGAATCCTTTTAATGAATATGAATGCGGGCATTGGTATGCAAGGGCCTTATCAAGCTACGGCTACCTGCAGGCGCTTACGGGTGTTCGTTATGATGCCGTGGATAAAACCATTTTCATTGATTCAAAAGCAGGGGACTTTACCAGTTTTATAGCAACGGAAACAGGCTTTGGAACCGTAACGTTAAAAGCGGGCAAACCTGCTGTGAACGTGGTTTACGGCAAAATTGATGTTGAAAAAATAAACCTGTCGGGTAAAACATTTCCTTTTAATACAATTTAAAATACATGCTATGCAGGTTGAAAAAAATACAGTTGTATCACTTCGGTATATTATGAAAAATGCTGCGGGCGAAATTATGGAAGACAATACCAATGCGGAAGCCATTGAGTATATACATCGTGCAGGAAATTTACTGCCTTCAGTGGAAGCTGAAGTTACCGGGCTCGGTATAAAAGATAAAAAGACATTTTTGCTGAGTGACGAAAAGTTGGAAGGAGAATTTGTTTTTGATGTTACCATCGATAATATCCGGATGGCAACAAAGGAAGAAATTGAAAATGGATTACCGGTTAAGAAACCAGCCAATGAATGTGGCCCTGGTTGCTGTTGCTGATTCTTTCACACAAAGATGATAAGTAAAACAAAGTGTACAACGTTGTGTTCTTTGTATCCTTTGTATCGTTGCGTGAAAAAAAACCGCTTCTGCACTTCGATTGAATTATTAATTTATTTCAATAGCTTCATAGCTGATAGTGGTTGCAAATAAAACCTCTTTATAAAAAAATCTCTTTAAATTTTTATATTCCTTGTCAATGAAAAATACAAAAGCACTGCTTACCTGTTGTATGGTAATTATTACAATCGTTAGCTGTAACTCTAAAAAAAATGATACCGGCTGGCCGCAATACAAAGGCTCTGATGCAAACCTTCACTACTCATCTCTTACACAGGTTGACACTAATAATGTTACACAATTAAAACTGGCATGGCAGTACCATTCAGGAGGTGTAGATACAGCCAATCATTCGCAGATACAATGCAATCCCATTATGGTAGATGGCCTGTTATACGGTACTGCAGCCAACATGGTACTCTTTGCCGTTGATGCCGCAACGGGTAAGGAAAAATGGAAGTTCAATCCCTTTGATTCGCTGGCAGGCGATAAAAGAACATTCTTTATTTTAAACAATTGCCGTGGTACAACTTACTGGACGGATGGCAAGGATGATAAAAGAATTTTATACACCGCAGGCAGTAACCTGTATTGTGTAAATGCGCTGGATGGTACGCTGGTAAAAAGTTTTGGCACCGACGGAAAGATAGATCTGCACGACGGTTTGGACAGGGATGTAAAAGATCTTTTTATCACGGTTACCACGCCGGGTATTATTTTTAAAAACCTCATCATTATGGGGTCAAGGGTTGATGAGGGTGCTGCCGCAGCGCCGGGGCACATCAGGGCTTACAATGTAAAAACCGGCAAAAGGGAATGGATATTTCATACCATACCACAACCCGGCGAAAAAGGATATGAAACATGGGATGACAGTACAGCCTATCAATTTATTGGCGGAGCCAATGCCTGGAGCGGCTTTGCCATGGATAAAGAAAGAGCCATTGTATACGCCTGTACAGGTTCTGCTTCGTACGATTTTTTTGGTGGCAGAAGAACAGGCAATAATCTATTTGCCAATTGTATATTGGCTATTGATGCTGCTACCGGCAAACTTATCTGGCATTTTCAATCGGTTCACCATGATGTGTGGGACAGGGATTTTAGTTCTCCGCCTGCATTGGTAACCATCTCGAGGAATGGGCAAAAAATTGATGCATTGGCAGTAACTACCAAATCAGGTTTTATATTTTTGTTTGACCGGTTCAGCGGAAAATCGCTCAATGAAATTGTTGAAAAACCGGTACCGGCTCAAAGCGATTTAACGGGCGAAAAATTATCACCAACCCAACCTGTTCCAACTTCACCTGCGCCTTTTATGCGGCAGTTGTTTACTGAAAAAGATATCAATCCCCTGTTGCCGGATTCTTCTCTTGCAGACGTAAAAAAAAGATGGGCTTCGTATAAAAATGATAACATGTTTAACCCGCCTTCTTTTCAGGGTACGATTGTGTTTCCGGGGCTGGATGGAGGCGCTGAATGGGGTGGCCCAACCTTTGATCCTGCATCTGGCCTGCTGTATATTAATGCCAATGAAATGGCCTGGATTATACAGGCGGTGGATGTAAAAACCATTCCTGTAAAAGCGGAGAACTATGCAGCAGCAGGAGCAAGATTGTACCAGGCCAATTGTATGGGCTGCCACGGACCTGAAAGAAAAGGGTCGGGTAATTTTCCATCGCTCATCAACATCGAAAAAAAATATACCGCTGCTGCCTTTGATACGCTCATACAAAGTGGCAGAAGAATGATGCCTGCATTTAAACGGCTGAACACCATAGAACGGAATGCGATTGCATCTTTTATTTTAAACCAGCAAAGCCAGCAAAATAAAAAATTTACAGATACAACTACCGCCAAAAAGAATGATCCATTTAACCTGCCTTATACCATTACCGGTTACAATAAATTTTTAAGTAAAGAAGGTTACCCGGCCCTTGCACCACCGTGGGGAACATTGAATGCGATTGACCTGGCTTCAGGTAAATATGTATGGAAGAAGACGTTTGGAACTGATCCGGCTTTCCCCAATGCAAAAGAACCTACAGGTGTTGAAAGCTACGGTGCGTCGGTAGTTACAGCGGGTGGCCTGTTATTTATTGCCGCTGCAAAAGATGGTAAACTGCGTGCTTATAACAAGCGGGATGGCGCTTTATTGTGGCAGGTAGATTTGCCTGCTCCGGGGTTTGCAACACCTTCTATTTATGAAATGGATGGCAAACAATATATTGTGATAGCTTGTGGTGGTGGTAAAATGAATACGAAATCAGGGGATAGTTATGTCGCTTATGCGTTGCCTTAAAGAAAAGTATTTTTAAAGATTAAATACATTTTATCACATGAAAAGAATAAGCTTATCAGTAACTATTTTTTTATTGGCCTTGCAACTGTTTGCACAAACAAAAACCATTACCATTTCAAAAGAAACACTGAATGATAAAATTCGTGGTGGGTGGGCCGGGCAAACCATTGGTGTAACATTTGGTGGTCCTTATGAGTTTCGGTTTGAGGGAACTTTTATTGGCGATTATCAGCCACTGAAATGGTACGATGGATATTTAAAAAATACCATGCTCAACAACCCCGGCCTATACGATGACCTTTACATGGATCTGACTTTTGTAGATGTGTTTGAAAAATATGGACTGGATGCACCCGTAGATTCTTTTGCCAATGCCTTTGCCCATGCAGGTTATGCCTTGTGGCATGCCAACCAGGCGGGTCGTTATAATATCCTGCATCGCATCAAAGCACCCATGAGCGGACAATGGAAAAACAATCCGCATGCTGATTGTATCGACTACCAGATAGAAGCTGATTTTGCAGGGCTGATGAGTCCGGGTATGCCCAACACTGCTGCTGCCATCAGTGATAAGATCGGGCATATTATGAACTATGGCGACGGCTGGTATGGAGGGGTATTTGTAGGGTCTATGTATGCACTGGCCTTTACATCCAGCGACATCAATTATGTAGTAAGCGAAGCGCTGAAAACCATTCCAAAGCAAAGTGAATTTTACCAATGCATCCATGATGTAATTGGCTGGCAAAAAAAATATCCGGCAGACTGGAAACAAACCTGGCTGGAAGTACAAAAAAAATGGGCCAATGACATCGGCTGCCCGGATGGTGTATTTGCGCCTTTTAATATTGATGCAAAAGTAAATGCAGCCTATGTGGTAATGGGTTTATTATATGGCAAAAATGATTTTACCAAAACACTTGAAATAGCCACCCGTTGCGGGCAGGATGCAGATTGCAACCCTTCTACTGCAGGTGGTATTTTAGGAGCCATACTGGGTTACGACCATATACCAGCTTATTGGAAAATGGGTTTAAAAGAAGCCGAAAGCATTCCTTTTAAATATACCACTATGAGCCTTGACGTTGTTTATGCAACCGGTTTAAAACATGCGCTGCAAAACATCCAGCGCAATGGCGGCAAAATAAATGGAGACAATATCACCATTGCCCTGCAACAACCGGCGGCTGTAAAAATGGAGAAAAGTTTTGATGGCGTTTACCCGGTTGCAAAAATTCCGGTGCAATGGTCAGCCGATAAAAATGCGGTGCAGTTTGAGTTTGAAGGAACAGGATTTGTTTTAAAAGGGGAGACTGCTAAATGGGCAAGTACCGATGCCTATGTTTTTAATACGGAATTATATGTAGATGATAAATTAATGGAGTCACCTGAACTGCCGGTAAATTATACAACCCGGCGTTACGAAATTTGCTGGAAATACGATTTACCAAAGGGCAAACATACCGTTCAGTTAAAAATATTAAATCCAT
>JAYUBR010001314.1:0-9474 GCA_043740775.1 Ferruginibacter sp.
TATAATAAAACTATTATAAAACCGGATCACAACAGATCAATCCGTTGCAATCGATGTTATCGCATTCTATTTGTGTATGTTATTTTTTTACCACTTCCTTCGCTAACCGCTCTCTCATTCCATCAATCTTTTCTTTATACAACATGGCTGTTTTATCTGTTGAAAGCGACAGCATATCTGCAACAATTTCAAAATTTTCCAGCTCTGCGTTTTTCTTTCCCAACGATCCGGCGCTTTTCCAGATGCGGCGGTATTTATCTTCCACGCTGATCCAGTTTTCATTTTTTTGTGCTTCTGTTTTATCTAAAAATAACAGTGATAAATCATAGGCGGCTTCATCAATTAAACCCCAATAGTCCATGTTGCGGTAGGGCAGTTGCATTGCTTTCATATTCTTTGCAACCGCTTTCATTATTTCCGCTTTAGACATCTCTGCAAATTTCATTTGTTTGGCTGCAGTGTTTTCTATCATAAACAAAATGCTGTTAAAAACCAACATGTGGTTAAAGGCATAGGCATCATCTTTTTTTATTTTAAAAGCCGTGGCATAATGTTCAATTGTTTTTTTATAAGCCGCTAACTTTTCTTTTGCATCTTTTGCTATCAGCCCTTTTCTTTTGAAGGCACCTGCCAGTAACCGGTATCTTTCAGCCGTGCGATTAATTTTAAGCAGTTCATTTAACTCGCTGATTACATTGTTCAGTTTAGTAATCAGTTCAGGTGCTTTTGTTCCTGCTTTAAAATCTTCCACATATTTTTTGCAGCGGGCATTGCAATATTTTTCTAATGAGGCTACAGAGAAACTGGCGTTCTCTTCACTTTTAAGCGATTCAAATTTTTCAATCGCCAGTTTGTATTCTGCCAGTTCAAAATAAATGGCAGCCTCTGTTTCAGTTATTTCGGCACTTTGTATTTCAGCTTTATCTTTTGCCGTTGCAATTCGTTTAAGATTGTCAATGGTTTCCTTCCAGGTAGTATTTTTTATGTCCAGGCTGTTTCGCAGATTGTGCAAATCAATCTCCACCTCACGGGCAATTAAATAATCGGGCCTGTTGTCTTTTTTATTAGCAGACCGGTTGATCAGTTTGTAAAACGGATCGCCATAACACTGGTAAGCGCCCCAGGTATTATTGTTCATCCGGTACTTTTCATAAATGTTGTTTCGTGCGTCTTTTACTGCATCGCCAAAACTATATCCCGCAAACATCCTGGCATAAAAAATTTGTGCAAAGTCCATAGCTGCATCATCGTTAACAGACCAGCCTGCAGCTATCACTGCTTTTACGCCAATGCGGATAAGCTCTGTACCAATATTTGCAGCCAGTTTATAGCGTTGCTCAAAATACTTTTCATCAATACCACTTGTTTTACCAAGATGGCAGCAATTAACAAAAACCAGTTCGGGTATGCTGCTCATTTGTTCAATATCAAATGTGGTTAAAAACTTTCCATCACCAATTACCATCCCCGATTGTTTGGGCGATGCAGGATTGAAAGCGCCATGCCCTGCCAGGTGAATAATTTTATAATCATCGCAAAAAAAGCTGCTGATAATTTCAGCCGCACTTGTATTGATGAGCGAAGTTTTTGTATAGCCATTATTGGCCAGCACGGTTTCTACTGCTTTTGCTTCCTTTACTGCACCAGGCAACTGGTTTACAAATCCATTCAACAAAGGGTCACCAACAATCAATGCTTTTTCACCTGCTACTCTTTTAATATTTACCCGGTAATCCGCGGTGGCCAATTGCCGTATCATTCCTGCATCTACACAGAGTGGTTTTGCGTTGGCAGTACTGTCCTGCAGCAGTTCCCAGGGGTAGGCTGCTGTGTCTGTATCCAATATCCAACTAATGTTTCCTTTCTTTTTTAAACGTTCTTTAAATTCATTGGGTATCATTAATTCAAAAATTGTTTTTGCTGCACAGGCGTTCCAGTTATTTTGTGTGGATACCTGATCAATAAACAAATCAATGAGCGGTGTGCTGCTGAATAATTCTCTTTCTTCTTCCCTTGCATCACCGGTAGTTGCACTAAATAAAAGGCTTTGCACATCCCCCGATCCTTCTTTTACTTTTTTAAGTTTTACAGTTATCCTGTTCCACCATTCGTCTGATGGGTCTGTTATTAAACGTGTTTTGGAACCAAAAAGAGTTTTAATTTTTTTACTTCCTATCCGTACGTTGAAGGCTTTATTATCCTTGCTTTCTAATTTACTGATGGCATACATACAGCTCAAAGCCCTGTCTTCAAACAATTCTATAAATTCAATGTGCTGAATGGTTTTAACGGTAGCTTTAAACACATCCGTTACTTTACTGTTGGCATTATTTACGCCTTCGATAATTGCCTTGATAGAACTTTCAATAGAAAGGCCGCCGTATCCGCTGCCAATAATTAAAGCAGAAATACCAATTTCATTTTCATTTTGCTGCTGCTCATTATTGATGTGCAGCAAGTATTTTGCCACGCCCTGCTCCACCGTTTTTGTAAGCAGGTAAGCAGTTAAAGTACCTGGGTCGCCAAGGCCAATAATGATGGCGCCTGCAAAATCAAAATCGCCTGCATTGATTGCTATTACCGAATTGGTGCCTATTTCGCCGGGATACAAACCCAGCTTATGCCTTGCAGAAAGCATCCAGTTAAGGTTGCAGTCAATAGATTTTTCCGCATATAAAATTCCATCATTATTAAAGTGCCCGGCCAGTACGGGAAAAGAAGCATAGGCCAGATCGCCATTGCTTACAGAAATGGCAATGGGCACCTGGCTGGCAATAGGTTCATGCGCTTCACTGATATCGAATACAGCATTTTCCATTCCCCTTTCTGACACATCAAAATTGTACACTTCGGGCATGCGGAATACTTTTGCTTCGCTTCTTACCGCAGGCCTTGCAGTACTTAACAATGTAGTTGTGCCACTATCTAATATCTCTTCTATGCCATCAAAAATGGCAGGCTCATTTGCCAGTGCGCCATGAGTGGCATCTACATAATAAACAGCTTTTCTTTCTATCAGTTGTGGTGGAATACCGGTTTCCCATGTTACACTTTGATCTCCTTCCCCGGTTACTAAAAAAACGAGTTCAGTACGTGGAGGAATGCTGTCGTTATAATAACCGCAGGGCGTAGTTTTATCTTTACCGGCAATGTAGACCATGTTGCTGTAATCAATGCCATCTCTTTTTGCAATGATATTATCGCGGTACTTTTTAAATGTATCCAGGTCTGTTTTACCAGGCAATGGCCATCCGCCATCACCCAATGCTGTCCGCATGCTTTCCCAGGTAGCGGGCGCTGCAAAATCGTTGTCTTTATCTGTTGAAAGCGGTAACAGGCTTAGTATACCGGGGAAGGCACAGAACATTTCGAGCAGTTCTTTTTTGGTATGTATCCTGTCTAAAAAATTTAATGAATTGATGATGGAATCCATTCCAAACAGTACGGTGAGTATTCTGTGTGAGCCACCCAGCGGCGAACCAAGAAACAGCAATTTAAATCCTTTTGATGCATTCAGTTGTTTCCAGGTATCATCGTAATTAATTATAAAATCACGAATCAGCAAACCACCCATTGAATGCCCGATCAGTTTTATTGGCTGATTCAATTTCAGCAACTCCACCATTTTATCATTCAGTTCTTTTGCACAATCATTCAGTTGCCTGCGCCAGTCGAATGGATACACTACCACATCGTACTTGTAACTCAAACGGTCGGCTAATTTTTTGTAAGATGTTTTTATGATAGAAGTGGCTGTGATGGTTTTATCATCTACATGCAGCATATCGGTTAACCCTCCAAAAACTGCCTTGATATATGCCAGCCAGATTTTATCACCACTGCGGGAAAGATTGGACCCCATGATACCGGGCAATAAGATAACAATGGGCTTTTTACCGGATGGAACATTTGGATAAGGCTCCAGCTCGCCATGTTCAAACCCACGTACCTGTCCCCGGTCGCTTGCCGGTATTTCATGCTGTGGCACTGCATTGTAGCCGGGGATGGGCTGACCATCCGCGGTTTTCAATGCAAACAAAACTGCTTCTCTTGTTTTATTGTTTAAAAAATATTTGATGTGGTCTACTTCTGCACCCTGGTCGAAAAAATACTGGATATTGCCGGTTCTGTTCGCACCAAGATACATGGAATCTGTGTTTACCACCAGGTCGTTTCTTTGCCAGTAAAATAATTTTCCGAGTATTACCAGCAGGCCTTTAAAGCTGATGCTTGTGGTGCCATTACCCGAAATAACTGCCAGCGAACTGCCATCAATGGCCATATCATCTGACCGGTCGTTTAATATTTTTATAAACGGGGATTCAGGGCTTTGTGCTTCCAGGCCGGGCAATACAGATACATCATCTTTGGTTCTTATCACTTCAGCAATCAGTTGCTTTAATATATCTGCATACGGATTGGTAATACCACCAAACAGGTTGAAGAACACATTTAAAATATGATCCAGTCTTTTAGAAGCAAGCCTGGTACCCGCTGCAGGGCATGCCACCCGGATGAATTTTTTTACCCTGATATTTCTGTTTAAAAAATTACTGTTAAGTTGTTTGATGCTGTCAATATCATTTTGCCTGCCGGGTTCTTTTTTTAACAGGTCGGTGTTGATGGTGGAGAAGCCATTTTTTTTATCAGCATACCTGCAAAGTATATCGCCTACAATACCGCCTCTTGAGTGACTGATGATGTGCAGATCTTCTGTATCAGGCAGTTCTTTTACCAGGTCAATTACATTTTGCAAGGGACTCTTGGTAAGGGTACGATGCTGAAAGGCCAGTACATTATCACCATATGTGCTAAAGATAAAACTCCATACTTCTGCTTTGGCCAGTTCGCTGAAAGCCCCGGTGGTACTGCTGTTGGTGCCATGTATAAAAAGAAGTACCGGTTTGTTGGAGGTAATTTTTGTAAATGGGGAAAGGTTAAAACCGGTATCTACTTTATACAATCCTTCTGCCCCACCCAGGTGTTTATCTTCTAACGTTGCCGCAATTTTTGCTACACCATCATCAATTTTCTTTTTAACAAAAACGTTTAAAATTTTTAACGCAATGTCGCCAAAAATACCCCGGCCACTATCAACAGTTTTTAGTGTATCCGGTATAACAAATGCATCTCCCACAGACCGGCTGGGATCTTCCGCATCCGGAAACAATTCGTGCAGCGTAGCGCCATCACACATCCAGGTAGTATCATCTTCAAAAATAAATTCAAGCAGCTTGTCATTGCCGGCAAGATCAATGGTATGTGTATCAGCAATATCCCTATTGCTGCCGCTTATTTTGTAAGACGCGACAGGCGTAAGATTTGGTGTGGCACCAGGTGCTGCTATTTGCTTTTCGCCTTTTATGGAAAGGTTTTTTATTTTCATTTGAGGTGTTTTTTACTATAAAGAATAAAAATTTTATGTTGTTGTATCTGGTAAAAAAAATCAGAACAGATTAGCTGATACATAAGCGGTGATACCTTTTTAAAAGCTGTCATCGCTACGAAAAGGTGCAGCGTTTTAACGGCAGAAAAAATACTACACATACACAGAACCATTTTCAAACAGGTTCCTTATATCTGCCACCATTTCTGAAACAGACTTTAACTGGTAATGTGGAAAGTCTTTAAAACTGATCCAGTTGCCGCCCCATTCCAGTTCCGTTAATTGTGGCAAAACCATTGCTGCCAGTGGTTTGTATTTGCTGTCGGTACCAATGTATTTGCCATTTTCAAACAGGCCAATATCCCAGGCAAGGCCAAAGTTGTGATTGCTTTGCCCGCCTTTTGCGTTGGTTACTTTTGGCAGCGTATTTCCATTTCTTCCCTGCCTGTACAATGCATCCTGCTCTGCATAGGTACGGGTGCCGCTAAGGATGCGGACATCTTTTCCTGCGCCGGTTAAAATGGTAAGAAATTTTCTTGCAGCAATCTGTGCCTGTGGTATCAGCGTAATAATGTTGCTTTCACTTTTTGAATCCACAGCGCCAAATTCAGTTTTGATTGATTCACTTTGTTGAACAAAAGCAGCATCGGCCGCATTTGTTTTTGGCCCCCAGCTTCCATCTAATCTTGCAGTATAAAAAACATTGGCTTTTAAAAAGCGCTGGTAAAAGAGGACGTCTTGTTTTAATAATTGGTAGCTCATGTTGGATGGTTTATTTTTTTTGATTCAAATTTATTTATTGGTGTATGATCTTTTATTTAAACTGGCCCAGTGGCTGGTGTCTTCACCAAACACTGCCCATAGTAAACTTTATTAATTATAATTTTTCTCTTGATTTTTATTGTACAATATCTTATTTTGAAGAAAGTCGGCGTCGCCCCCTACCCCAGGGAGATTCAAAAAAAAATCAATCAAACCATTCATATTCCTGAATCAATCTTCCTAAAATTGTTACACATAAACCCACACCTCCTAAACTTGTATTTTCTGAAACATCTTTTGAGGAAAGCCCGGTAATCGTGATAATTATTCCAATTAACTGAATAATAAGCTCCGCTAATTTTGACGGAGAATTTTGCAGTAAATTATTTTTTTATTAAATAAATGTATCTTTTATAATGCTTCCTGTCTTATCCTTCATGCCCGCATACAATTTATCTTCTGTTTCCAAACCCTGTCAAAAAGCTCAACGCTGCTATCAGGTTTCCATCTTTGGTGGTTGTGCCATCAAAATTTTTACCGAATGAAAAGGTGAGTTTTTGATTTTGTAAAATGGCATAATCCGCGTTAAACACAATGCGCCATGTTGGGTGAATGGTATTGGATGATAATACACTTCTGTAAACACCTTCCAGGCTGGCATTAAATTTTGACTGGGGTGTTGAATAAATATAGCGGCCGCCAAAATCAAACGTGGTGATATTGCCGATATCATTTATGCCATTGTCTTTTGCAAATATTTTATCGGGGTTTTGCAGCAACCTCAGTAAAAGCAATCCAGAGCCAACTTTTGCACTGGTATAACCAATGGTGGTCCATACGCCGGCATTGTATACTTTTGAATTGCTGAGGCGCCTGTTGATAAACCCGGCGCTGATGCCTCCGGCAATATCCCAGGTTAATCCAATACGGGCAGTTTGAAATTCAGAAGCCACTGCTTTTATTTGTGTACTCAATTCATTCAGTTCTTCTGTATCAGATTTTTTATTCTGCAGCAACATGGTTTTTTTATTCAACTCCAGTTGAATTTGCTGGTACTCATTGCTGTGCATAATTTGTAGTATATCAGCAGACTTTTTTCCGGACAGGGTATCTTTTAATCGATTGCGTAAACTAACTATTTCCTGCTCCTGTTCAATTTCAAGTTGCATTTTTTGCAATTTATCCACCCGTAAACTTTGCAAAGCTTTTATTTTATTGAGCGATTCTTTTGTTTTATCATCATAACCTCCGCGGATGATAGAAAACTTAAATCCAACACCGGTATACGTGCTGTTGGGCGTTAAGGTATTTTCTGTTGAATCTGTATTGCGGATGGCAAAAGACAAAACAAATGTTTGCTCAACAACACCTTTCCCCGTACTGTTTTCTAACCCTGCTGTAGTAACATTTTGGGTATTTTTTTTGAATAACCAATAAGGAGCGATATCAACGGCATAGTTAGAAGGAAGTGATGTAAAATTGGTGGTGGATTTTTGCAGCGAAAGCATAAATGCCGATACATCTGTGGGCTTATCAACATCGCTTACCCCAATACCCAATAAATTTGATGCAGGGGATGAAGGTGCTTTTAAAAGATCCAGTTTTACTCCCTCATCTTCTGTTTGTGCTGTTGCTTTGAAATGAGTTGCAGATAAAAGTATGATGATAATAAATATTTTTTTCATGGTTACTACTATTAAATCATTAAGGTTTAAAAAATTCTATGCGGCATATATAATCAGCAGAATCGCCTTCCTGATCAACAGTTTTAGACAATGGAAAATCACTGTTTTCTTGCCCACCTTTTAAATGAATGGTAAGGCTGGTAAAATTTGTATCCCTGGAAGTATCTGCGATGGTTGCCACAACACGTAACACTTTTCCGGCCAATTCCATGTTGGTTCCTAAAGTAGTTTCACCAAAATCTCCCGCCAGATCTTTTATGATGGTTTTATTATCCAGCGTAATAGCCATGTCGCTTGTCTGTCCCTGTGCGCCTGCATTTACTGTAAGTGTTACCTGGTTATTTGAGTCGTTAACTATATACAGTGTATCAAGTGCTGTACTTTCTCCGGCAACAGCTCCACCTCTGATTAATCCTCTGGTAACTGGTTTTGACGGAGCTGTTTTTGTAGGTGCAGCTTTCTGAGGAGCTGCTTTCTTTGCTGCCTTTTTCACAGGTTTCTCAATTGCTTTTATAGGTGCTTTCTGAGCAGTTTTTTTAACCTCTTTTTTTATAGTTGCCATAAAATATTTTTTTATCGCCTACTCTGTAATACCGTTTTCGGCTATCCGGGTTTTGTATATAAGATTTAAGAAATCCTGACCATTAATTTTTAGATTTCACCCGGTCAAAAATTTTATCATTTATCTGATATTTGAAGTAGGCGGCTTTCATTTTAATATCTTTTAAATACGCCTCTGTGTCTGGTGTTTTATTTTTTTTATCTGCATTCACTACTTCCAATTCTACCGCTTTTTTAATATTGACAGCTTCTGCCTTTACATCAGGCTCCGCATGCAATACTGCTGTTGGCAGAGAATCTGTTAAAGCCTGTATTTTTTTGAGTTGTTGCGAAACTTCAATGGTGCTTGTTGCCTACTTTAATGTATCAAAATGTTTGTTTAAGTTGTTGGTGATGGTAAGTGCTTTTTTATCCCCGGCAAGCTGTAGTGAATCGGTGATCAGTTTTTTTACATTGTTGTCAAGTGCTTTGTTGTTGTTGGCCAGATCCCTGTTTTTGCTCAGTATTGGCAATGAAAAAAAGCCAACAATTATCAAAACCGTAATCGTTAAACCCAGATACCATTTTACCAATGAAATTTTTGCCTGATTAGGGTTTTGTTCTTCAATAATCTTTTGCAGTAAACGGTAGGCTAATACCATCAGCAACAGGGCTAAACCAGCCAGGCCCACCCCTAAGATTTGTACAATGTTCCAATTTTCAAATAAAGATGACATAACTAATATTTTTTTACCGCCTACTCTGTAATCCCGTTTTCGGCTATCGGGGGTATATGAATTTTAAAGATCAACTTACTTAAAAATATTATTGCGGTGAGGTATCAGTGGAGGCATTTGCAAGGAATTGGTGGTACTAAATAATAAAAGATTTGCCAACTGTTGTACAGGAAAAAGATGGTATTCTGTACGGTGTTTCATACATACAGTTGCATCGAATTGCACCATACTACAAAAACATGATTACCCAAAGACAACAAAAATAAAAACGTGAAATGTAATTCAGAGAAAGAAGCGGGGAGGCATTTTACAGGTTTGGAGATTATAAGATTAAATATAGAAACTAATTGTTTAGAATGCAAGT
>JAYUBR010001315.1:0-2903 GCA_043740775.1 Ferruginibacter sp.
TAGTAGTGCATGTGCCTGATCCGTCAAAAGTAACCGAAATAAAAGACTGGTTGATGCTTCAGCCGGGCATTACCGAAGCCTATGACAGGGCAACGGCAGTAAGGGTTTTGGAGCAACCTGAAGATCGCATTGGGGACATTGTGGTGTTGTCAGGCAGGGATGTGGTAGTTGGAAGAAGGCCACAATATCATGACCTTTCTGCATTGGATGGTACGTTACGTTCGCATGGCGGAAGATACGAAGAGATGGTACCGATGATTATCTCACATCCCTTGAACACTGAATACAGAATGAAGGCTGCAGGCGATCCCAGGAATTTTGACATTTTTGATTTTACTGTAAATGGAACAAACTAAAATTGAGTATCATGAGCGAAAACGTTGAAGCAATCGGAAAAGCAGGACTGTCAAAAAACAGTAATCACATTCCGGTAATTAATGCAAGTTGTTATGTGGCCGGAAAAAAAATTGTATCAGATAAAATACTGGAAGTAAAAAGCCCCTACGATAATCGTCTTGTTGGTACGGTTATGCTTGCGAACGCTTTACATGCGGAAGAGGCCATTGAGGCCGGTTTAAAAGGCGGCCAAAAATTGACCCGCTACGATCGCTTTAGTATCCTTGATAAAGCGAGGATGTTACTGATAGAAAGAAAAGATGAATTTGCAAAAATTATTAGTGCCGAATCTGGCTTAGCCATCCGGGAAGCCATTTATGAAACCAGCCGGGTACACGATGTGCTGATGTTTGCTGCAATGGAAAGTTTGAAAGATGATGGCCAGATTTTTTCCTGCGATATTTCGCCACAAGGCAAGGCACGAAAAATATTCACAACAAGGGAGCCATTGTCACTGGCGCTTTGCATTACCCCGTTCAATCACCCGCTTAACCAGGTGGCGCATAAAATTGCACCTGCCATTGCCGTGGGCACACCCGTTATTTTAAAGCCTTCTGAAAAAACACCTTTAACCGCCATCCGGTTTACTGAGTTGTTATACGATGCCGGTTTGCCGCATTATATGCTTAGCACTTTACTTGGGCTAACAAATGAAATTGCTGAACCATTGGTGAAAGATCCACGTGTTGAAATAGTTTCTTTTACAGGAAGTGTTCCCGTGGGTAAAAGAATTGCAACTGTGGCAGGTTATAAAAAAGTGATTCTTGAATTGGGCGGAAATGATCCTATCATAATCCTTGAAGATGCAGACATGGATACGGCTGTATATCTTGCTGCTGAAGGATCTTACCGCAACAGCGGACAGCGTTGTACGGCAGTAAAGCGCATACTGGTTCATGAAAAAATTAAAGAAGAGTTCACAGAAAAATTTGTACAAAAATCAAAAACCTATATCTGTGGCGATCCGTCCGATTCTGCAACCATAGTGGGAACTGTTATTGACGAAGCGTCTGCTAGCTATCTTGAAACTGTAGTAAACAAAGCGGTTGAACAGGGCGCTACTATTTTATTAGGAGGTAAGCGAACCGGTGCTTTGATGGAGCCAACGGTAATTAGCAATGTGCCACGCAATGCAGATATGGTAATGAAAGAATCCTTTGGTCCGCTTGCACCGATTCTTGGATTTAAAGATATTGATGATGCCATAGCGTTGAGCAACTCTACGTCTTATGGTTTATCAAGCGGTATCATTACCAACAATATGCAAAACGCCATTCGCTTTATAAAAGAATTAAAAGTGGGTACGGTAAACATCAACGAAGTGCCGGGGTATCGTATTGAGAGTTCGCCTTTCGGAGGTATAAAAGATTCCGGACTTGGTGTAAAAGAAGGTGTTATTGAAGCAATGAAATGTTTCACATTTGTAAAAACATTTTCTATGCCCTGGTAAATGTTACACAGGAGCACCGGCTCACAGAAGAAGGTTTATTTTATTCCTACAGATCATTTATCAAAAAATTATACATGCAAAAACTATTGTTTACGCCGGGTCCGTTGTCTACTTCTAAAACGGTAAAGGAAGCCATGCTGGAAGATATGGGCTCAAGGGATCATGCATTTATATTGGCAGTAAAAGACATAAGAAACGGATTATTAAAATTAGGGGGTGTATCAAAAGAAGAAGGCTATGAATGTGTAATAGTGCAGGGTTCAGGAACCTTTGGTGTAGAGAGTGTTGTAGGAAGTGTGGTTGGAACAAATGATACATTGGCGATTCTGGTGAATGGCGCTTATGGAGAACGCATTGTAAAAATGGCAAAAATTAATCGCATCAATCATGCTGTGCTTCTGTTTGAAGAAGATGAAACTGTTACACCAGAATCAACGGAAAAATTTCTGAATGAGCATCCGGAAATTACGCATGTAGCATGTATCCATAGCGAAACCACGACGGGACTTTTTAATCCGATAGAAGCTATCGGCGCTGTCTGTAAGGCACACAGCAAAGTTTTTATTGTAGATGCCATGAGTAGTTTTGGTGGTGTTGAAATGGATATAAAACAAATGCACATCGACTTCCTTATTTCCTCTTCCAATAAATGTATTGAAGGTGTGCCGGGCTTTTCATTTGCATTGTGCAAACGAAGCGAATTGGAAAAAGCAAAATGCCAGGGCAGAAGCTTAAGTCTTGATTTATACGACCAGTGGAACGGGTTGGAAAGCAACGGGCAATTTCGTTTTACACCACCAACTTTGAGCATTATGGCATTTCGCCAGGCCATGAAAGAACTGGAAGAAGAAGGCGGTATACCAGCAAGGGCGGCCCGTTATAAAGCAAATAAAAAAATGCTCGACGAAGGCATGGCGGCGCTTGGATTTAAACAATATTTAAAGCCTGAAATACAGGGACATATTATCACTTCATTTTTATACCCTACGGATATTCTATTCAACTTTGAGGATTTTTACAATCAACTCAACGATCGTGGATTTGTAATTTATCCCGG
>JAYUBR010001316.1:0-2899 GCA_043740775.1 Ferruginibacter sp.
GTTTCTAAAAAAAGAGTCCGAATATGCAGCAATGGAAACGCTTTCGCCAGATACAGTTCACAAATACATCATCGAAAAATTCCAGGAATCCATTACTGAATTGTCCTTTGCGGGCAGGATTATATTTTATCATGAATACATCATTTGTTTTAGCCCGCCCGACTACAATAAATTCATGGATAACAACAAAGGCATATTTGGATTTATTATCCAGGAAGCGGTAAAGTCATTTTATACCATCCTGCAACAACACAAGCAACAGGGTAAAAAAATAACGCCATCCTCCAACAAATGGGTTTTTCGTTTTGTGTCGCACCCGGATTATGGGCCCGGAGATAAAAGTTTTATTGGTAAACTGTTGCCCGGCAATTCAGCCCCGAATCAAAAAGATGATAATCTAAGGGTCACTTTTATTCCGAGGCAAACGGGCATAGCACAAACATTTGATATTGCAGATGAGCTGTTGAAAGATTTTACTTTTTACAGCGATGGTTATTATGAAATTCCTTATTGGCAAGGGCTTGTGGCGGATGAGTCGGGTACGCTCAATGCACCAAAATATTTTGCCCGGTTCGAGATAATCCTTCCCGATAAACAGTATGCCGGCAAAAAGCTGGAATATTTTATGAAACAGGAACAGATCACCGTTTCGGGCAGCGAAGAAAATTCAACACAGGAAAGTATTTTTAAAATCCCATCCGAGTGGGTATCCACGCCACATTTGCTGATTCGCTTTGATAAAACCGCTGATAAATTTTTGCTGAGTTCTTTTGGTGAAAAAACAATTATCAACGAAATAGAAATAACAAACAGCGACCCTGCAACACCAAAGTGGACGGAGCTTCCGGTGAATTCAAGGATTGTATTAAATGGCATTGTAACCATCAACATTTTTAAAGTTTGAAATGGACAAAATACTGGCAATAGCGCTACTGGTGATCAGCATCATTTTATTGATCGCAAACTTTGCTGAAATAAAACAAACACACAGTAAAAATGGGTGAATATTTTGTTGGCATAACGGATAAGGGTAAACGAAGAGAAAAAAACGAAGACACGTTTATTGCCCGCGAATTTTTCAAAAAAGAATTCGTGGTGGCCTGCGTGATTGACGGCGTTGGGGGTTACAACGGGGGAGAAGTTGCTGCGGCCATCACCCGGTCTGTTCTAATCGATCATCTGAAAAATTTACCTGTAGATATTATTGCAACACTTCATACTGCCATTACCGCTGCCAATGTTATCATACGAGAAGAAAAAGAGAAGGGTAATAACAATGAGCAAATGGCCTGTGTGCTTACCTGTGCAGTAACCGATATTAAGAATAATAAACTCTACTATGCGCATGTTGGGGATACAAGGTTGTATCTTTTAAGAGACCTTTCGCTGGTAAAATTATCGAAAGATCATTCTGTGGTAGGGTTCCTGGAAGAGTCGGGTCGTTTGTCGGAAGAAGATGCTATGCACCATCCTCGGCGCAACGAAATTACCAAGGCGCTGGGCTTTGAAGCGGACATTAATACCATCAATGATTTTATTGAAACGGGAGAATCGCCCTTTCTTCCCGGCGACATGATACTGGTATGCAGTGATGGATTGTCGGACATGATTTCTTCTGCCACCATCACAGCAATATTGTTAAAGAAAACCAGTCTTACCGAAAGAGCGAGAGAATTAGTAGGGGCAGCAAATGAAGCTGGTGGCTATGATAATATTACCGCGGTACTTGTACAAAATAATAAGCAGCCCACACCAAAGATTGCATTAAAGCCGCTTGAAAGAAAAAGCAATGCAGCAAAAAATGAGCTTCCTGCAAGCAACAATTCGGACGACGAAAAACCGGAGCTGCCGGCTATGCGTAATCGCAGTTTGATTGCCCTGTTAATCTTGTTTTCAATCGGCATTTTAGGGGTGTTATTATTTCAAAAAAAATCAGTCGTACAGGCAAATAATAGTGGTTTGAAAACAGCAAGCGTGAAACCGAAAAATGAAAACCTTGAGCAGTTTATTCGCATGGTAAAAGATTCAACTAAAAATTACTCGTTTAGGCCGGGAACACCTTTACTGAATCTGCCGAAGCCGGTTTTCATCAGTAAAGATACCTTCTATATAAAAGGCAACGGCGTTACTATAACCAGTGATTCCAATTACGAAGGCGCTGCTATTGTTATTAACAACACAGCTAAACACATTGTACTGGATAGCATTGTTTTTAAAAATTTTGATGTGGCCATTGTTGTTCAAAAAAACAATGTGGTATTTAAAAATGTGCGGTTCATCAATTGCCGTGTGCCTGTACAATACCAGTTATCATTTGCCGATACAATGATATCGGGGCGGTTAAAAGATTCCATATTCATTCCTGTTTCAAACTTTAAAAAACTTTAAATGGCATCTTTTAAAATACCATCTGACAACAGAAAGCTGGAACGGCTTGCTCTTGTGCTTATAACTGGCATTATGGGTTTGCTTTTCTGGAAGATGTTTACTGTTTTGCAACGCGATTTTGCCGAAGTAAATACCCGGATGGAAAATGGTACCATGATAAACCTGAATGAAAAAAGTGATGCCGAAAGTATAAAGAACCTGTTGAGAAAGGGGTTGTATTTTGAAGATCCAAAAGACATTGATTTCATTGCCTCTACCATTAAAAAAGCTAAAGATCCTTCGGTAGCGATTGACAATGCCGGAGAGTTGAATAAACAAAAATATTTTGTAAATGCCGATGAAGCTTTTATAAAAGGTGGTAAAACATCTAAAAGCCGTGTTGCTTTATCCAGGAATTTACTCGGTTTTTCAGCAGCAGATTCCATAACGTTTGAGAGGGAAAAACTTCATCCTTTAACTGCGGGTCCGCTGAACAATGTAGGGCTGGGCGCACACAGTATTTCAGGTGCCA
>JAYUBR010001317.1:0-2895 GCA_043740775.1 Ferruginibacter sp.
TTTTTTGGCTGGAATATCAAGCCAGGTAAAACCAACCGGGAAACACACATGACAGATATTTCCGCCACTGTAGCGGCTTTGCTGCAGATACAAATGCCCAGTGGCTGCGTTGGTAAAGTAATTACTGAGGTAACAAAATAAAATCTGCGGGATTTTGTTCAAAAAAGATTGAACCACCAAGTCGCAAAGACACAAAGTGACACAAAGCTTAGTGAAACTTAATGCCTTACTGTCTTTGTCGTTAAAAACATTCCTAACAAAGCTTACCTTGTACGCTCAATCAAAAAATAATGTCTCAACAATTTGATGAACTCATCAATAGTTTTATAGATGACAATGTGGGTATTGCTGATAATTTTTTATCAGCCAGTTTATCTGCTAACCTACAGCAAAATATTCATGATTTGCAGGAGGGGGAGCAAATGAAATATGCAGGCATTGGCAATGAGGCAATTGCTGATACCACGCAAAAAATGCGGGGTGATAAAATATGCTGGTTAGATAAAAAAAATAACAACATCTATGAACAGGAATTTTTAGACAGGGTGGAAGATTTTATTGATCATCTGAACCAGACCTGTTATACAGGCATTAATGATTATGAGTTTCACTATGCAGTGTATGGGCAGGGAAGCGCTTATAAAAAACATAAAGACCAGTTTAAAACAGACAACAAAAGAAAGTACTCGCTGATTTGTTATTTAAACGATGACTGGAAACTGGCTGATGGAGGAGAATTGGTGATCTATCAAAATGAAAAGGCACAAACTATTTCGCCCAATGCACAAAAAGCGGTGTTCTTTAAAAGTGATGAAATGGAACATGAAGTGTTGATGGCAAATAAGCCAAGAATGAGCATTACTGGCTGGTTAAAGAGAATTTGAGTGAATTAATAAAATTAATAATTGAAAACGGATAACTCAAAATGAGAAACTCTTGTAATTTATAATTTATAACTCATAACTAAAAACAGGAATCTCTCAGCATCTTCATATATTGCACCCCTTTTTCACGGGCAAAATGAATATTGTTGTCAGGGATTTTTTCCGGATCAGGATAACGTTCCAATGCTTCATCTATTTGTGCTTCTCTTAATAAATGCAACATGGGATAGATAGATCTGTTGGTATAATTGGCGGCATCATTTACAGGTGCATCACCAAAAATATATTGGGGATGAAAACTTGCTACCTGGTAAACACCTTCGTAATCATTTGCTTCCAGTAAATTTTCGGCTTCCTTCACCAGGTTAAGAAAATCATCAAATTGTTCAAACCCATTCGGAAAAATAAGCAGGGTAGTTCCAATATTTTCTTCTTTATCTAACCGGGTACATTCATCCATAAATACCTGCAGGCATACTGCTTTATCTGTACTGTTTTCTACCTTGTAATGTACAGTCTGGCGTTTCATTTCCTTAGCTGCAAAAGGGCAGAAATTACAACCGATCACCACGCTGGTGATCCATTTTTTTGTTTGCTCGATAATTTGTCCGGGACTTTTCATTGCCTTATAACAGGTAAATAAACCTACATAAAAAATCCCTCACCAAAAAGTGAAGGATTCAATTTTTATCGGTATCTAAGCTGATTAATAATCTCTGTTGTAGCCACCGCTGCCACCACTTCTGTTGCCGCCGCTGCCGCCGCTTCCACCGTAACCGCCGCTGCCGCCACTTCTTCCACCGCCGCCGCCATAACCGCCGCCGCCGCTTTTCTTGTAGCCGCCGCCACCACCGCTTCCGCCACTTCCACTGCCGAAACTCCGTTTTTTATAACCGCCGCCGCCGCCTTCGCCTTCAGTACGTGGTTGCGATTCGTTAACGATTAATTTGCGGCCTTGCACTTCGCTTTCGTTTAAACTGGCAATAGCAGTTTTAGCTGCTTCTGCATCGTCCATTTCAACAAAACCAAATCCTTTGCTGCGGCCGTTCATTTTGTCTTTTAAAATTTTAGCACTAGTAACAGTACCAAATTGTGTGAAAAGACTGCTTAGATCTTCGTCGGTCATTGTCCAACTTAAGTTTCCTACGTAAATGTTCATTGTAAATACTTTTTAAAATTAAAAAAAACTTTAATGACTTAGTGGGTACAATGAACTGAAAACAGACTTAGAAAAAGACATCTATCAGCTAACGACGAAATACTAAAACATTAATGCAATACAAATGTAACTATTTATTTAAAAAAACAATAATTTTCAAAAAAAATCATATACCTGGTTTTTCAAGTATCATTTTAGCTAAACGGGTATCTCTTTTATACACATCGTTCCTGAAATTTAGCTTTCCCTGCCTGTCGACCCATGCGGTAAAATAGGCAATAAATACCGGAACAGTTTTTTTCAGTGTTACAGATTGTTCCACTCCTTTATTCATGGCTGCGATAATTTTTGTTTCACTCCAGGCAGGGTCATTTCTTAAAAGGTATTGTGCCAGTTTTTTGGGTTCAGCCAACCGAATGCAACCATGACTGAAGGCTCTTTTATCTTCATTGAATAAAGACTTTGCAGGTGAGTCGTGCAGGTAAATGCTATGTGTATTTGGAAACAGGAATTTTACCAGACCTAAAGAATTATCAGGCCCAGGTTTTTGCCGTACATTTCCTCCGTTCCATTCCATATTATATTGTGCCAGGTAATTTTTATTTTTTTTCATGGCAGGCAATGTCTCATTTTTCAAAATACTTGCCGGGATATTCCAGTAAGGGCTAAACACAATATATTTCATCTCGCCATTAAAAATTACTGTCTTATGCTCATCTTTTCCTACCACCACATTCATGCTGAATGCAATACGATCGTGTTCATATACGTGCAGTTTATATTCAGGAATATTTATTACCAGGAAATCATTTTTTACTGCTACCGGAACCCAGCGGCTTCGTTCCATGTTCA
>JAYUBR010001318.1:0-9445 GCA_043740775.1 Ferruginibacter sp.
ACTTATGAACCCCAAAAAGCTTCTGATGTTTTTGCCATGTATCAATCGCTGGTAAATGAAGCAATCATACCAGAGGAATTATTATGGAATGGTACCCCCGAAGAAAGCAAAGGTGATTTTGACGCATTGCTGGATGTAATTGACTGGGATTTGAACCTTGATCCCAATATGATGCAAAACCGTTTCATGGCTCCAAAACCAGTCAGATCTCCGGAGCAAATGAAAGCAGAGGGATATATCGAAAACTGGATTTGTTATAAATCTGACGCTTTTAGTGCAAAAGAACTTACTGTTTTACCTGGCGCAACTGTAACCATAAAAGATAACGGAGCTTACGGAATTATTATGATGCAGGGACATGGAAAAATGGGAGTATGGAATATTGAAACACCTGCACTCATTCGCTATGGGCAATTGACCAATGATGAATTCTTTATTACTGAAAAAGCTGCATTGGAAGGGGTTAAAATTGTTAACTTGTCTTCTACCGATCCAATTGTGATACTTAAACATTTTGGTCCGGGGAACCCAGACCTGGTGTTGTAAGCGCAAGCCTTTGTATTTAAATTATTGACTTTAATATAACGATATGCAGCAAAATAACTATCCTAAACTTCACAATGCTACCTGGCCTGGCATCGTAGGAAAAGGCACTGATTCAGAGCCTCCTGTTTCTCTTGATCAATTACTTGAATTTACCACATCTACCTCTGTTGATGGAGTTAAGTTTGATGGCATCGATATTGGCCTTTTTGAACCTCACTTTGACATAGACAGCACCGATGACGGCATTAAAAAACTGGCAGATAAAGTTGCTGCACTTAACCTTGATATTGGCAGTATTGTAGCACCTATTTGGGGAGGGCCTGCAATGGGCAGTAAGGAAGAACGCAGCGTGTTTGTTGAGATGGTGCGAAAATCCTGCAGGTTTGGCCAAAAGCTGCGTGAATTGGGAGTTCGCCCCAATGGTGTTATTCGCATTGATTCTGCATCTAAACCAGATAACTGGGCGATTGATCCTGTTAACAATACAAAATTAATTGCCAGCACATTTCGGGAAGCATGCGATGTAGCCGCCGGCTATGGCGAAAAGCTTGCTGCAGAAGGCGAAATTTGCTGGGGAGGTATGCATAGCTGGAAAGCAATGATTGATACACTGGAAGCGGTTGACCGTCCCAATATTGGTTTCCAGGCAGATATGGCGCACACGCTGTTATATCTTTTGGGTACCAACAGACCGGAAGACCGGATATTGCCGGAAGATTTTGAATGGAGCGACCATGAGGCATTGAACGCAGGCCTTAAAACCTTAACCCATGCACTGCGTCCATGGACGATTGATTTTCATGTGGCACAAAATGATGGTACTGTTTTTGGCAGTGGTTCGCATGATAAAACAGGCCGCCATTGCCTGCCCTTGGATCCAAATGGAAAACTCGATATTGCAAAAGATGCCGGCTATTGGCTGAGGAATGAAAATGGAGAATTGACCAAATCGTTCAATCATATTTGCTGGGACGGATGTATGTTTTCCAACGAAGTAATGATGAAACAACAGACCTGGAACGACATACTTGGTACAATGATTAAAGTTCGCCAACAGCATGGCTGGTTTAAAAGTTAGCAATGTAATGTAGCTTTTTTAAACCCTTGCGTATATTAATTTTTAAATGCTGCAACCAAACATTTAATTATGGCAAAAAAAGAAATAAGAATTGGATTAATAGGATGTGGATTTATGGGAAGAACGCATTCTAATGGGTATAACCGGGTAAGCAATTTTTTTCCTGAACTGGCATATCATCCCGTACTAAAAGCAGCTTGTTCACGAAGTGAAGAAAAGGCAAAAGCTTTTGCTGAACAATGGGGATATGAATCTTTTGAAACGGACTGGAAAGCCCTTATTGCCCGCAACGACATTGATGCAGTAGATATTTGCACGCCCAATGATACGCATGCTCCAATAGCCATTGCGGCGGCAGCAGCGGGCAAAATGATTCTCTGTGAAAAACCACTTGCCCGTAGCGTGGCCGAAGCTCAGCTTATGGTGGATGCCGTTGAAAAAGCACAGGTAAAAAATACGGTCTGGTATAATTACCGTCGGATCCCAGCCGTTTCTTTGGCAAAGCAGATTATTGATTCCGGTAAGCTTGGAAGAATCTTTCATTACCGGGCTAACTTTCTGCAAGACTGGACTATCAATGCAAACCTTCCACAAGGGGGCGAAGGGTTATGGCGCATGGATGCAGACGTAGCCGGCTCGGGAGTTACAGGCGACCTTCTTGCGCATTGTATAGATACGGCTATCTGGCTAAATGGGTCAATTAAAGATGTGTCTGCAGTTACCGAAACTTTTGTTAAACAACGCATGCACCAGTTAACCGGTAAAATGCAGCAGGTAGGCATTGACGATGCATGTATTTTTCACTGCCATTTTAAAAACGGGGCTTTAGGTCTTTTTGAATCAACCCGGTTTGCCCGTGGACACAAGGCTTTGTATACATTTGAAATCAATGGCGAAAATGCTTCTATCCGCTGGGATCTCCATGACCTGAACCGGCTTGAGTTTTTTGATAATGCAGATGATTCAAAACTCCGTGGCTGGCGTTCCATTCATGTTACAGATGGAGATCAGCCTTACATGAATAAATGGTGGGTTCCGGGGTTATCCATCGGTTACGAACATAGTTTTGTACACCATGTAGCAGACTTTTTAGTAAGCCTTGAAACGGGGGAATCTTGCAGACCAACTTTTAAAGATGCACTGGAAACACAGGCGGTTTGCGAAGCAGTTATTGATTCTGCAAATTCAAGAAGCTGGAAAAATACAAATGCCAGAGCGGATTGAAAATGAATCAGGAATCAATAAATAGAATAACAATTTTTTTGTAGAACTAAATTAAACGAGTTATCATTCATACAATCATTTTAAATTATGTACAACCATTACAAATTATCCTTGCTGGCACTATTAAGCCTTTCTGTAATCTTTATCAACAGTAGTTGTAATTCATCCAGCGCACCAAAAGAAAATGAAAAAGTAATTAAGGATGAAAAAGATGGATTTATTCAGTTGTTTGATGGCAGTACGCTCAATGGATGGGATGGCGATACGGCCTATTGGAAAGTTAAAGATGGAATTATAACCGGAGAAGCTACTTCTCCCACTGCATTGAAAAGTAACACGTTTCTTATATGGAAAGATGGCGAGCCTGCTGATTTTGAACTAATAACAGCCTACCGGATTTCACCGGGGGGCAATAGTGGAATTAATTACAGAAGTGAAAAAGTAAAAGATGTTGCTTTTGCATTAAAAGGATACCAGGCAGATATAGATGGTGAAAACAATTATACCGGTCAAAACTATGAAGAACGTGGAAGAACAACCCTTGCCTATCGTGGACAAAAAGTATCTATACCCACAACACAATCTGGAGAAAGTAAAAACAATGCCTGGTCAGGGGTTTTAGTAGAAGCATCATTGGAAAATACTGATTCGTTAAAGCTAAAAATTAATGAGGGTTGGAATGAATGCCATTTAATTGTAAAGGGGAATCATTTGCAACATTATATTAATGGTATTTTAATGAGTGATGTAACGGATAATGATACCACCAACCGGAAGTTAACAGGATTGCTGGGCTTGCAAATACATGCAGGGCATGTAATGAAAGTAGAGTATAAAAACATTCGTTTAAAGAAGTAATAAATTTAGAATAATAATAGCAATAGGGAACCAGTTTATGTTGAATTAATCTGCAATACTTTTTTTGTTGAATAGTAAAAATATCGGAGGTATTGATCCTGAACTGGAATTTACCATTGAAATTAAAAGTTAATACTATACAACTATAATGATGTAACTGATCAGAGGAAAGAAAATAAAAAAGCTTTTGTGTTAAAAAAATCACAAAGGCTTTTATATAAGCTGTAGGGGGAGGGATCGAACCTCCACGGAGCAGTTAGTTGTAACACAAAGTTGAGTGGTCGACCCTGGTCGGAACTGTATTGCTA
Organism: Ferruginibacter sp.; assembly: GCA_043740775.1. Lineage (GTDB taxonomy): Bacteria > Bacteroidota > Bacteroidia > Chitinophagales > Chitinophagaceae > Ferruginibacter. Next base: position 4,015 of record JAYUBR010001318.1, read on the forward strand.
CAGTTTCGGCTCTATGTTATATTTATCCTGTTACCTCCACCCCCGAGACAAGAGGGCATGTCTGCCAAAAATTTCATCACCCCACAATTTTAAAAATCATTTATTGTGCAAATCTATACAAAATGCCATTGCATTGAAAATATTTTACCTTTTATTTTAAAAATATAGATAACATTCAAATAAGTATACATATATTTGAATAATTATCAAAATCAAAATAAAAGATGGCTACAAAATTAAATCTTGACAAACTTGATTTGCAGATTATTCATGAAATGATGGAAACTGCAGAAATTTCTTATGCTGAATTGGGTAAGAAATTATTTGTCAGCGGAGGCACTATTCATGTTCGTATAAAAAAACTACAAGAATTCGGAATTGTTAAAGGTACTAAACTAAATGTAGATATCAGGCAGTTAGGCTATGATATTACTGCTTTTGTTGGAATTTATTTAGAAAAAAGTTCCTTATACGATACAGTTGCCAAGGAATTGATGAATATTCCTGAAATCGTGAGGCTCAATTATATCACCGGTAATTATAGCATGTTTATTGAAATTGTTTGTAAAGATATTACCCAGTTGCGCTATGTTTTACATGATGCTTTACAAAAAATAAAAGGGATTGACCGTACAGAAACTTTCATTTCGCTGGAAGAGGGATTTAACAGAAATGTACAGGTAGCGCCAGTTGAATAAAATCAGCAGCATTTAATTTATAAAGAAAAAAATTAAAGCCAGAAGAAAGGGTACTTTTAAGAACTACTTCTCACATCTGAGGCATCTCTTAATCCGTTACCCAGCAAATTAAAAGCAAGCACCAGTAACATGATGGCAAACCCCGGGATAAGCGCCAGTATTGCATTGTGGGTAATGATAAAATTATAATTCTCCCTTATCATTAATCCCCAGCTTGGTTGCGGTGCCTGAACCCCAATGCCTAAAAAGCTTAGACCAGCTTCAATGATAATGGCAGTTGCAAAATTGCCCGCAGCTATCACCAACAGTGGCCCCATGATATTGGGTAAAATATGTTTGATAATGATTCTGCCATCGCTCAATCCCATTGCCCTTGCAGCCTGAATGTATTCCATTTCTTTTACTGCCATTACCTGCCCCCGTATTAACCGTGCAACACTTACCCACATAGTAAGCCCAACGGCTATAAATATTTGCCAGAACCCTTTACCCAATGCCATGGTAATGGCAAATACCAACAATAAAGTAGGGATACTCCAGGTAACATTTATCAGCCACATAATAACTTCGTCTACCCATCCCCGGTAGTAGCCTGCAAAAGCACCCAATACAATACCTAATGTTAGTGATATGAGCACAGCAATTAACCCAACCGCCAGGCTAACTTTTGTACCAATAATCAACCGGCTTAAAATATCCCTGCCAAATTTGTCGGTACCCAAATAATACTTTTTTGTACCAATATTTTGTTGAAGCAGCTTGCCCGGTTGCTGATTGGTTAACTCGTTGATGGAATAAGTTTGTACAACGCTGGTATCTTCATCAACATATTTATTTATGATAAGCAAATCGTCCTTCACCTGATATTTACTGATGGGCAGATAACGGTAATCTTCCGCCTTACCGTTTATTAGTTTTGCAAACCAACTAATAGTAACATTTTTTTTATCGGGGATTTTTAAAAACAGTTGTGTATATCCCGGGTTTTTAGCCTGGATCTCTACCGTTTGCAAATCTGCATTGGGCGTGGCATCCGGTGCAATGAAGTATCCGAATACTGATATAAAAATGGCCAGAACAATGATGAGCAAACCAAATAGCGCACCTTTATTTTTTTTTAGCTTATGCCATGTTTGTGCCGTAAATGAAAAAGATTGATCCATTTGTATGATTGTTAAATTTATTTTACCTTTCGCTCTTTCCAGTGATAGCTGCCAAATTTTCCCAGCCACCCGGCAATAACTGTGTACAAAATATGAAAAGGTTGCGCTATAGGAAACCACCATAACATCTTTTTTTTATTAAAGAAACCCGCCACCGGAAATAGAAATAAAAGTTCTGTGATTGTTTTTAAAGCCAGCAATACAAGCCAGTAATTTATAATGGAAATGTGGTAATTAAAAAATGAAAATGTTGCATTGCTGAAGATCGCCATTAGCGGCAACAGCAGTAGTAGCAGATTAAAAAAATACACCAATATCAGCACGGCCAATATTCGTTTGTCATCATATTTATCAGCCTTGCTTGCCCAACGGATGCGCTGATTAAAAAAATCTTTCCAGGTGTTCATGGGTTGTGTTGTAACAATTGCTTCCCGGGATTTTAAAAATAATACCCTGTCAGGATAAAGTTCATAAATTTTATGCATTAGCAACATATCATCGCCGCTGGCAATATTGTCTATGCCCTTAAAACCATCTACTTCATAAAAGGCTTTTTTCTCGTATGCAAGATTGGCTCCATTGCACATGCTGTGTATTTTTTTATAAACGGCTGCTCCTGTTATTCCTTGCAATGTCATAAAATCCAGCGATTGAAATATGCCTGAAAAATTGCTGCCATCAACAGCAACTGGTGCTGCAATAAAAGCCGGGTGGTAATCTTCATAAAAATTTGTGATGCTAAACAACCAGTTTTTACCCATAAAGCAATCCGCATCTGTGGTAACAATCAGGTCGCCGACAGATTTTTCAATGGCTATTTCAATTGCCTTTTTTTTGTAAGAATTTAATGTTTCACTTACATGGTCTTTTAAAGAAATACACTGAATATTTTGTTTATTAAATGATTGAACAATCCTCGCCGTCTGGTCTGTTGAATGATCATCTACTACAATAATTTCGAACAAATCCTCCGGATAGGTTTGCTCAATTAAAGCGTGTAAACAACGCCCAATATTGTATTCTTCGTTTCTTGCAGGAATAATGACGGTGATTTTTATTGAGGAATGTCTTTTGCTGATACTACCTTTTTCCTGTTGTCGGATTGCTGAATTATATCCCGGAATCTGCAGCCAGCATTGGCGATAATAAATAATAAGCATTGCATAGCCTGCAAAAAAAATACAAGCAATAATAAGTAGAATGGGCTCCATAATGGTATACCGTACAAGAGTGCTATCCGCCAATGGCGGAAAAAGCTGCAACAATATTAAACTTTTGCACAAAAGCCGGGAACACAAAAATAATTTTTAAAATTCCAAACGAATCATATATCTTTATATAGTTGTCTAAACAACTATATGCCAAACAACCAATTTAAACGGGGAGAATTATACAGCTTTATTACCGGTAAGGCCAGCACTGCGATTGCACGCCGTTTACAAAAAAATTTTAAGGAAGCCAATGTAGAAATTACTATTGAACAATGGAGTGTGTTATACCATTTATGGAAGGAAGATGGGTTAAGCCAACAGCAATTGTGCGATGCAACTTTCAGGGATAAACCCAGTATTACAAGGCTGGTAGATAACCTTGAAAAACTGCAATTGGTAAAGCGGGTATCCAGCAAAGATGACCGCAGGATGAATATGATTTATCTGGCACCGGAGGCGAAAGATCTACAGGATAAAACCATGGAACTTGCGAATCAAACATTAAATGAAGCATTGGAAGGGGTTAATATTGAACAGATTGAAATAGCTAAACTGGTTTTGCAAAAAGTGTATGATAACCTGAAGTAGTTGACAGTTGATAACTGGCAGTTGTTAGTTTGTTGTAGCACTGTCATCTTTCAACCAACAACCATCAACTAAATATAAGAGTTCACAAAAAAATCTATACATATGAGCGCATCAACTTCAACCACAACATCACTAAAAGGTGGTGAATGGTTAATTAAAGAAAGCAATGCATTTGAATCTTTTACACCGGAAGATTTTAATGAAGAGCAATTGATGGTAAAGGAAATGTGTTTGCAGTTTTTGCAAACAGAAGTGCTGCCAGTGGCGGACCGTATTGACAAATTAGAACCTGGCCTGATGCCATCTTTGATGGTAAAAGCAGGAGAACAGGGTTTGCTGGGCGCTTCCATACCGGAAGAATACGGTGGATTGGGCAAAGATTTCGTAACGTCTACCCTGGTGAATGAGGGCCTTGGTGGTGGCTATTCATTTAGCGTAGCCGTTGCGGCGCATACGGGTATTGGTACTTTACCCATTTTATATTTTGGTACCGCCGAGCAAAAACAAAAATACATTCCCAAGCTGGCGAGTGGGGAATGGAAAGGTGCCTACGGGTTAACTGAACCCAATAGTGGTAGTGATGCACTCGGGGCAAAAACATCTGCCCTGCTTTCAGCAGATGGCAAAAACTATATTTTAAACGGACAAAAATGCTGGATCACCAACGGCGGTTTTGCAGATGTGTACACGGTGTTTGCAAAAATTGACGGCGATAAGTTTTCTGCTTTTATTATTGAACGTGGCTTTGAAGGATTTACACAGGGACCGGAAGAACATAAAATGGGTATCAAAGGTTCTTCTACCGTGCAACTGTATTTCCAGGATTGTAAAGTGCCGGTAGAAAATTTATTGGGCGAGGCTGGCAAAGGCCATATCATTGCCTTCAATATTTTAAATATTGGCCGCCTGAAATTATGTGCTGCTGCATTAGGGGGCTCCAAAATGGCCCTGAACAGCACCATTGATTATGCAAAAACAAGAGAACAATTTAAAACACCCATTGCAAATTTTGGTGCCATTAAATATAAACTGGCAGAAGCCGCCATTAGAATTTTTGTAAGCGAAAGTGCATTGTACCGAACCAGCAAATGGATAGATGATAAAGAAATTGAGCTGGCAAATGCGGGCAAACCGTTCAACGAAGCATTGCTGGGAGCGGCTGAAGAATTTGCAGTTGAATGCGCCATATTAAAGGTGCACGGCAGTGAAGTATTGGATTATGTGGTAGATGAAGGGGTGCAGGTTTTTGGGGGCAACGGTTTTAGTGATGAATATGTTATCAGCCGGGCTTACCGCGATAGCCGCATCAACCGTATTTATGAAGGTACCAATGAAATTAACCGCTTACTTGCAGTGGATATGATTTTAAAAAGAGCCATGAAGGGCAAACTTGACCTGATGGGGCCGGCCATGGCGGTTTCTAAAGAATTGATGAGCATACCTGAATTTAGTAATGAAGATGAAACAGCATTTGCCGCAGAAAAAAAATCCATCCTGAATATGAAGAAAAGTATTTTGATGGTGGCGGGCGCAGCAGTGCAAAAACTGATGATGAAAATCTCTGACGAGCAGGAAATACTGATGAATGTTGCGGATATGGCCATTGAAACTTTTGTGGCTGAAAGTGCTTTATTGCGTATAATAAAAATGGCCGATAAACAAGGAGAGGCTACAATAAGTGTACAGATTGATATGATGCGTTGTTATCTCAATGATGCCATCGACAGGGTGAATAAAGCTGGCAAAGAAGCCATCAATGCATTTGCTGATG
>JAYUBR010001319.1:0-2891 GCA_043740775.1 Ferruginibacter sp.
AAAAGATTTTACAACTGCAGCAATCAGAGAGATTAATAAAATCACCAGCAGATTCATTTTATTCAAAAAGTATTTCTCAAAATAAGTGGAAAACCCACGTAAACTGACCCCCTTCGGCCAAATGAAACTGACCCCGCTCGGCCATTTCAAATTGACCCCCTGATTCCGGCTCAAATTGACCCCCTGAAAACGGGGATAAAAGAACAGTTGTTTTTATAGCATAATAATCGGTTGTTTTAAGCAAAACAAACCAGCGATAAATTATGTCCAATAAAACAATTGATATGTTCAAAATCAGACAGGTATTACGACTTTATGCAGATGGCCGGGGCAGTAAGTTTATCAGCAAGGCAACAGGTATTGCACGCAATACTATTAAGAAGTACTTGCTACTTTTTGTCCAACTGCAGCTTACCATTGACCGTGTGGATGCTATGAGTGATAAGCAACTCGCCGGTGCATTTTTAATAGAAAAACCAAAAACAATCAGTAGCCGCGTGATAGATTTAGAAGTTCTGTTACCAGAACTGGCAGGCAGATTGAAAAAGCGTGGTATCACCAAACAAATGGTTTATGCCGATTATATCAGTCAATGCCCTCAAGGATATAAACACTCTGCCTTTCTGGTACGCCTAAACGCTTACATGGGCATGAGTAAGCCCTCCATGCGTGTACCCCATAAGGTTGGCGACAAACTCTTTATTGATTTTACTGGAAAGAAGTTACAGGTAGTAGATAAACAAACAGGTGAAGTGCAGGATGTAGAAGTCTTCGTAGCCATTCTTGGCTGTAGCCAGCTGACTTATGTAAGGGCCGTAGCTTCACAAAAGAAAGAAGATTTTATAGGTGCCTGCGAAGCTGCATTACATTTTTACGGTGGTGTACCCGAAGCCATTGTACCGGATAATTTAAAATCAGCAGTAAAGAAAGCCAGCCGTTATGAAGCTGAACTCAACGATAGCTTTGCTGCATTTGCTGCCCATTACAACACCTATGTTTTTCCTGCAAGGGCGTATAAGCCTAAAGACAAGGCACTGGTGGAAGGCGCTGTAAAAATAATCTACACCAGCATCTTTACTAAAATAGACGAAAAGGTATATGCCAGTTTAGAAACACTGAACCTGGATATTCTTTTTTATTTAGAAGCTCATAACACTACTTTACTGACCGGGTGTGATTATAGCAGAATGCAACAGTTTGAAGCGTTGGAAAAAAATGTTTTGAAGCCGCTGAATAAATATCCATACGACCCCATGACCACCAAAACAGCCACGGTTGGAAAAACCGGTTTTATAACGGTAGACCATCGTTACTACAGTGTCCCTTATAAATTTATTGGTAAAAAGGTGAAGCTGATGTACAACCGTACAAAAGTGGAAGCCTTCAGTGAACATGAGTTGATTGCAGTTCATGTTCGTTCGTTTGGTAAAGATAAATACACACAAAATGAAGACCACCTTGCTTCCTGGCATAAATATCCTACAGAGTGGAACCCTGAAAAATTTATTGCTGATGGTGCCCTTATTGGTGCAGCGGTAATGGAGTACATCAAAAAAGTATTATCCCGAAACGAGTATCCCGAAAAAAATTACAGGGCTTGCCTGGGGATTATTAATTACAAAAAGCGGGTTGGGGAAACAAGGCTTATTAATGCCTGTAAACGAGCCGATAGTTTTAACGTGTACAACTTTGGTATTATCGAACGCATATTAAAATCAAAATCAGATTTTATTCCATTAGACGAAGAGCAGCAAGCCTCCGGCAATGAAAACAACATGCCACTACACGACAATATCCGTGGGGAAGATTATTATCAATAAAACGGAAGGAATAAAAAATGGCAACTATTCTTCATCAAATAAAAATCAAAACAATGAACAAAGAAAGTTTAGAAAAGATGAGCCGCATGCGGCTCTTGGGTATGCATCAGTCATTTAAATGCTGTATTGAATCTGACCAGACTCAAACCTTTACCAATGACGAACTGGTACACCACTTAATACAAAGTGAGTGGGATGACAGGCAGTACCGTGCGCTGCAAAGAGGGCTTAAGAACGCCAACTTCCGCTACAGTGCCAGTATAGAACAATTAGATTACTCCGAAAACCGGGGCCTGGATAAAAACCAGGTACAGCGTTTATCCACTTGTGATTTTATAAAAAAAGGAGAAGACCTTTTTATTACAGGCAGTACGGGTACGGGAAAAAGCTTTTTGGCATCAGCTCTTGGCCAACAGGCCTGTTTGTTGGGATATAAGGTTTTATACACCAATACTGCAAAGCTTATGTCTCATTTAAAAATGGCAAAAGCCGATGGTGCACATCTGAAAGAGTTATCAAAAATAGAGAAACAGGACGCTTTAATATTAGATGACTTTGGTGTTCAACCCTTTGATACCGGCAGCAGGGCTTTACTTTTAGATATCATCGAAGACCGACATGGTAAACGTTCCACCATCATAACGGCACAGGTACCCGTAAAAAAATGGCATGAAGTAATAGGCGAAAAAACACTTGCCGATGCTATCCTGGATAGAATTGTTCATCAATCAATACGAATAGAACTCTATGGTGAATCTTTAAGAAAAAAACAAAAAGCTAATACAGAAATAATGGAATCATTTTTATAAAACTAACGGGCAAAAATTAATCGCTATTTTTATGCTACCAAACAACAGTTCTTTATCTCTTTTTTAAGTACCTCTTTAGTAGGGCTTTTTCCGGACCTTTTTGAAATCGTTTTTTAGGGGGTCAATTTGAAATGGCCGAAGGGGGTCAGTTTAGCCGGTATTTACAGGTATCAAAGGGGCTTATAAAAACGTTCTCACGCACAAGAAATGAGTTGTTATTCGTGTCGCGCTGCGCATAATTAATTTTAATAATGCCGGTGTT
>JAYUBR010001320.1:0-2886 GCA_043740775.1 Ferruginibacter sp.
GGTAACTTTTACAGATTTTATCACCTCAGCAGCAGTTAAAAACTGGATAACCGGGTGGCGTGCAGAATCTATTTTAGAAAAGCGCAAAGTTAAATTACCGTAATCACTTTCTTTTTTTGTTTTAAATTTCAGGGTATCCGATTTTGCCAGTGTGCTATTGGCTGTATCGCTGATGGCTTCTTTCGGAATCAGCAAACGATACGAAGTCTCCAGCGGCCATGTAGTTTTTACTGTTATAATTTTTCGGGTACTGTCCAATGTTATACCTGCTTCATTGATCTTATTAAAATTGGTATCGGTTAAAATTATCTTAGTGCTGTCAAACAATTTTAATTTATTGTTAAAGGTGAGTACAAGATTGGTAAGGACATCCTGCGGGCCATTGGCGCCAAGGCTGGAAGTAAACTTTAGCTTTTTATCCGCAGCGCTACGCACAGGCTGACCCGATGGTTTTTTGACTTCTTTTTCTTCTTCGTAGGCGTACAGCCTTAACGAGTCATTTTTTCCGGTAACCGAAATATCTTCACTGGAAAAGGCAAAGGTTTCAATTTTTGAATTGTAGGTTTTGGCTCCATCGCCATCTTTTAAAGCATAGACCTTGTACACTCCTTCAGATAAATTGGTAAAAGTAAAAATGCCGTTGCGATCTATCCTGGCAATGTAATTGGGCTTTCTTGTTTCCACAGAAGAATCCACCGCATTGCGGTATAACAGCGCCTGTAGCGTACTGTCTGGCTTGCCGGTTTCGGCCATTAATACCTTTCCGCTAAGTTTTAAAGAGTCAATGGTTTTGCCGGTTGAAAATACATAGGTAAATTCTTTAAAGGGGTTATTTTCATTGTTGTCAACAATGGCGTTTCCAAAGTTGATGGCATAGGTTGTATTTTCTAACAACGTATCTTTTAATTTAATGGATACCTCTTTTAATTTAAAATTGATAACAGGAAACGTTTTTGGATAAGGTGAAACGATCACATTTTTTTGAACCTCGAGTACATTGATGTATTCATCAAAAATCAAAGTGATTTTATTACCGGTAAAATTAGTAGTAAGCAATTTGGGAATGGCGCTTACCAGCACCGGTGGAATACTGTCTCTTGGCCCGCCTGTAGGGGCGCCAATCTGGGCACAGCCGCTACCCGTTACCGATAAAAAATAAATAAATAAAAAAGCAGCAGCAGTGTATAGTAAATTTTTGAGCTTCATCCAATTGTGTTGAACTGCAAACTTAAACCCTTTAAGTTATTTGCCCGCAGTAGTAAATCATAAAATTGATTTAAGAAGGTTCCTCCTCTTCTGTAAGCTCGTGTAATGCCACGGCCAGTTTATTGTCTTTTACAAAATTGCACCAATGGCAATCGGGTTTTCCGCAGCCGGTATAAAATTCACGGGCCTGTATTTTTGCCCACACTTCTTTAATTTGTTGCTTAACTGTTTCTGTGTCTGCCGGGGTAATGATGATTTTTTCTTTGCGGTATTCCTTCTTTTTGTCAGGCTCTACAAAATCAAATTCCGTGCTGATTACTTTCCAGTCTTTTTGTTCATAATTATCAATTAATATTTTATAAAAAACTGCCTGCCGCCAATAGTCGCCACCATTGGGATCTTTATCATTCGGAGCTTTCATCTTTGGCAGGGCATTGTCTATATTGCCGCTTTTATAATCTACCACATTAACCTCTTTGCCATTAAATTCAAGCTTATCCAGCTTGCCTTTTAGCGGAACGCCGTTTACTACCACGCCTTTAATATTTCTCTCCACAGTTACAATCTTGTTCCAGCTATGCACATACTTATCGTAGTATTCCGGTAATACCATGACGCCTTGTTCCATCCTTCTGTTAAACTCTTCTTCGGTAAAATTTTCCCGGTGTTTGCGCAGGTACCTGCTAAAGTCTTCCACCATTTCTTCTTTTGATGGAAAGGTTTTCGTTTCACTGGCAAGCATTTTAGTAAACAGTTTTTCCATTGCATAGTGGATGGCACTTCCAAATTCCAGCGTTTCACTTTTACCGGCAGGGATGCGGATTAAGTTTTTATAATAAAAGCCGAGCGGGCAATTCAGGTAGGCGCTCAGTGCGGTTACGTTCATAACGAATTTATCCAGCAGCGTTGTGATAAAATCTTCTTCACTCTTTTCAATTTCAGGTGCCTGGGCAGTAAATTGCAACTGTGTAAAATCCATCATATCTTCCTCCGACAAAGCAATGGTTTTAACCGGAAGCACGTGCTGTTCTAAAATTTCTGCCAGAAACATGGAAGGCTCCATTTCCTTGCCATCGTTTTTATATTTTGCATAAGAAATATGCAAATGTTTTTCTGCACGGGTAAGCGCCACATAAAATAACCTTCTTAATTCCTCTTCTTCGCTTGACTTAGGTTGAGACGTAAACAAGGTATCCGGCATTTTGTAACCACCACCGGGTTTGCGCTTTTTTTCCCAACTGGATGCGTTGATGCCAGCAAAGAAAACATACTCAAACTCAAGCCCCTTGCTGCCATGCGCCGTTAACAGGTTTACACCTTTATCGCTTCCGGAAACCTGTGTGAGGGGTAATTTCAACTCCTCTTTTTCCATCAGGTCTATAATTTTTACCAGGTCGTCTAAATTTAAAAAAGGATTGCGGGCTGTTTCATCTTTTATAAAATCAAACAATTTGGTCAACAGTTGCATCAGCACTACTTTATCATCGCTTTGGATAATGTAGCTAAGTACCCCGGCATCATGAATGATCTTTTCGAACAATTGTTGTAGTGTAACGTTCGATACATCAGCGATCAATTGCTCAATAATGCCACTAAAGTTTTTCAGCTTTTCGTTGATGCCAACATCAAACAAATCTTTTGCCCGTGCATTGGCTTTATCGTACAATAATTTACGGATAG
>JAYUBR010001321.1:0-2882 GCA_043740775.1 Ferruginibacter sp.
TTATAAATAACCAGTCTATGAAAAAACTTTTATTAGCATTAACGATTGCAGTATTATTTAGCGGTTGCGATGTACTGCAACAATTACCACAGGCTGCCGGTGTGGGAGGTGCCATTACAGAGGCCGATGCAGCCAAAGGAATTAAAGAAGCCTTGAGCCAGGGACTGGCAAAAGCAGTATTACAATTAAATAAAGAAGACGGTTTTTTTAAAGATGCAGTATACAAAGTATTGTTACCATCTGATGCAAAAAAAATAGAAAACGCCTTACGTACAGTAGGCTTAGGCAGCATGGCAGATAAAGCTATTTTACAGATTAACCGGGGTGCCGAAGATGCAGCAGGATATGCCAAACCAATTTTTGTTGATGCCATTAAAAATATGACGCTGAATGATGCCATTGGTTTGGTAAGAAATGGTGATACCAGCGCCACACATTTTTTCAGAGAAAAAACTACCGCTCAGTTAATTGCTGCTTTTGCGCCGGTTATAAAATTATCACTTGATAAAGTAGAAGCTACCAAATACTATGGCGACATGGTAAATAAGTACAATAATTTCCCCACCACATTTACAAAAATAAATCCTGACCTGGTTAGCTATGTTACATCAAAAGCAACCAATGCTTTATTTGATCAGGTAGCATTGGAAGAAAAAAATATCAGGAATAATTTTGCTGCAAGAACTTCTGATATTTTAAAGAAAGTATTTGGTGGTCAGATAAAATAACCTGCCCGCATTTATACCCGCTTAAACAAATTGTTGTGGCAACGTTTTTTGCCGATACCATTTGCCGGCCGATATTTTTAAAACCTACTTCAGGCAATTTTTTCGAACAACGGACATTTGTTTTCTTTTACCGGAAGTGTTTTTTCATTGCTGCGAACTAATTGTATAATGTTGTACGATTTGGTATGGCAAAACGGGCATGCATGTACATCTCCTGCAGAATCAACATACACACTTCTGCTGCCTGAAAAACATCCAACCCGCCTCTGATGATAACCATGGTATAGCATAGTGGGATAATTGCTATAGGCAGGGGAGTGATTGATTCGTTTAAATGTAAATTCCAGATCGCTGATATGCTTTTCCTCAAGCAATACATCTTTGCCTTCATAATGGCCTACCTTTCTCGGTTCAAGCACCTGTACAAATTGCACGCCCAACTGATTTGCAAAATCCATGTACGGCATTAAATGATCACCATCAATAAATTGTTTAGTAGCACATAAGCTTACAGAAGTAACCATGCCAACCTGCTTTGCGGCTGCAATTGCATGCACTGCCATATCAAACGAACCAGCGTTTCCCCTAAATAAATTGTGCATCTCCGGCACATAATGATCTATACTTACTACCACACCTTTGCAACCTGCATTCTTTAGCAACCTTGCATTTTCTATTGTAAAATTAAAGCCAGAGGTAAGCACCCAGCATTCACTTTTTTTGCTGGTATATTTTATTAACGGTAATAAATCTTTAAAGCGCACCATCGGTTCACCACCACTAAAATGAAACTGCAGTACGCCTTCTTTCTGATACAGATCAACCACTTTAAACAAATCCTCTTTTGTAAATGATTCTTTTTGATTCAGATTATCCCATTCAAAACAATGCTCGCAACGCATGGGACATTTTCGGGTAATGGCCAAAAAAACAAAAGATAATTTTTCAGTAACCGTAAGCGGCAATGCATGCCTGCGGAGTTCACTTTTTATCAATGCATCGTATGCCCCGGAAGGCCATCCAGGGGTGTACTGGTTAAAATAATATTTGCCATCTATTTTATACATTTTTTTTAAATCACCACCCCGTACATTGTTTCTTAAATAAAGCATGGCTTTAAAAGTGGCAAATATTTTACGGGGTTGCTTTAAAATAATACAGGCAAAATAAAATATCCGCAGTTTGATGAACATCCAGGTAAAATATTTTTCAACACTGCCTGGCGAACTTAAATTGTTTGCCTGTTTGCTTGTATAAATTTTAGCTGTTTTGTATTTTGTAACTACAGTTGGTTGTTGCAATGCGATAGCTGTTTCCATAATTTTTTTTTAAAGCTGAATAATTTTTTCAAAAGAAGAATAAAGCATTTTAGTGCGATGTGGCTACTGCCAGATTATTTTGTGCAGTTATTTTTTTATATACACTTACACCAAATATGGGAAATGCATTGGGTTTTTTAAACTGGTTTAAAAATGCAACATTTGGTGGATTTTTAAAATCCCTTACGTGTTCATAATAACCCCTGGAATGCAGTATATAAGTCCTGGTTTTTGAATCATCTTTTAATGGAGCCGTGTTATAAATAATCGTGGCAATATTTCCAATATCCGGTTGAGCCATGTAAACTGCATCTTCTTTTTCAAGATCAGGCAACACATTTTTTCCCAGTTCATCGGTCGCTTTTGAAGGTGCAATTTTTTGAACAGTAAAATCATTTTGTGCAGAGTAATCCATTGCCGCATAATCAATTTCCCAAAACATAAATCCACTGGATAATTTTATTTCTGTAAAAGGTTCAGTCGTTTCAGTTAATTCAACCGGCACTACTATATTTCTTGTGGCAAGCGGACCAATGGTGGTAATATCGGCAATTTTTTTCCAGCCGCTTTCTGTTTTTACTGAAACTTGCAATGGTATTTGCTGTTCCCTGGTCCATTGTAATAATTCGGCAACAGGTTTTTTTCGTTGCTGCGTTATGTAGGTACTATAATAGTTGCCAAATCCTTTTGCCAGCTCCCCATACAACAGATCCAAAAAATAAGAATTTTTTAAGCTCAGTATTAGTTTGCCTTTTTTAGCTGAAACTGGTTTACTAAATTTCATCACTGCTTCGTTGGTTGCATTCAATTTGGTACTGTCATCCATATACATCAG
>JAYUBR010001322.1:0-9408 GCA_043740775.1 Ferruginibacter sp.
AAGAGATGATGAAAGAAAAAGACAACACGTTTATACTGAAAAATGTGTTAGAAATGTATGATGTATTTGATGAGGAGGGTAAACCTTTTATTGTTGAAAATACACCAACTATTAATACGCTAAAAACAGGAATGCCGGCAGAAGCCATTTTTTTAACTACTAATAAAAAAACAGGGGCATCTAACTGGGTTATATCAAAATCATCTGCATTGCTTGATGAGGATGGCAATGTAACCATGGTGGTGTCAACCAATATTGATATTACAGGCCAAAAAAATGCTGAAGAAAAGATACGTCAAAGCGAAGAGCAGTTGCGCAGTTTAGCCAACTCTATTCCTCAATTAGCATGGATGACGGATGCTGAAGGATGGATATACTGGTACAACCAGCGCTGGTATGATTATACAGGTACTACCCTTGAAGAAATGCAGGGCTGGGGATGGCAATCTGTTCACCATCCTGATTTAATAGAAGATGTAACCGAACGGTTTAAAAAAGCAATTGCCTTAGGCGAACCTTACGAACAGACATTTTTATTGCGGAGTAAAAAAGGCGAATATCGCTGGTTTCTTACCCGGGCCATTCCCATCCGCAATGAAGATGGAAAAATAGTGCAGTGGTTTGGAACCAATACAGATGTAACCGACCAACGAAATATAGAAGAAGCATTGAAGGAAAGTGAGGCCAGGTTTCGGCTGCTTGCGGATAGTATGCCACAACAAATATGGACGGCCGATACAGCCGGCAACCTGAATTATTTTAATGAAACTGTTTACCAGTTTTCCGGATTATCATTCGATGATATACAAAAAGACGGATGGCTTCAGATTGTTCATCCCGATGACAGGGAAGCAAATATTACCCGGTGGATGCATTCTATAAAAACAGGAGAAGATTTTTTTATGGAACACCGATTTAAAAATTATGCAGGCGAATACAGGTGGCAGCTTAGCCGGGCAAAGGCTAAAAAAAACAGCGAAGGTAAAATTCAGTTATGGGTGGGTACCAGCACAGATATTCATGAACAAAAAATGAAGGAGGAAAAAAAAGATGAATTCTTAAGTATTGCAAGTCATGAAATGAAAACTCCCCTTACAACAGCAAAGGCATACCTGCAAATGCTGCAGATGCAGCTTGATGAAAGCCACGGACAGGCTAGTGTGTTGGCAAAAAAGGTAAACGATTCTGTGGACCGCATACATTACCTGATAGCAGAATTATTAGATGTAAGTAAAATACAGCATGGTAAATTAAATTATAATTTCAGCAGCTTTAATTTTAATGAATTGATTGATAAAACCGTTGAAGACCTTCAATACACTTCACCAAATCATACCATAGTAAAAACGGGCAGTATACTCCATGAAGTATACGGCGATAAAGACAGGCTGCAGCAGGTAGTTATAAATTTACTGAGCAATGCTATAAAATATTCCCCCGATTCAAAAGAAGTTTATATTAATGTAGAAGAAAAAGATGGCGAAGTAAAAGTTTCGGTAAAAGACCAGGGCATAGGAATGAGTAAGCATCATCTGGAAAAAGTATTTGGCAGGTATTACAGGGTGGAAGAACATGCGGGTCAGTTTCAGGGATTGGGCATCGGGCTCTTTATTTCTTACGAAATTATCCAGCGGCATAAGGGTAAACTTTGGGTTGAAAGTGAACCGGGTAAAGGAAGTACCTTTTATTTTACATGGCCTTTAGTATAGCAAGGTTTACATCTTTTAAAATGATGTAATTGATGAGAGCAAAATTTTAAAAAGAATTCAATTAAATTTATAAATCCTGATCAGTAATATCTGCAATTTCCATGAGTTTCTTTTGCAGCCCTCTTTTTAAATCTTCATTTTATGAACCGGAACAGAAATGATTTCTATTTTTTCCGAATGGCCCAAAATTAAATGGCTTCCATTTACTCTTTTTAAAAACCACCCTTTCTTCTCTAATAATTTTACAAACTCTTTTCCTGACAATGTTTTCATATAGCTAAGTCTAAAACTTTATCATGCTCACCAATAACAATAGACCCGGTTTCCACTGATAAACATCCCTCAACAGCTTCATAAATATTAGGAATTAATTCTTCCATAATTTCTGCCTGGGTTACACATCCTGGCAAAGCAGGTATTTCTGCCCACAATCCCCTTCTTCAGCTTTATGAATAATTACTTTTATTTTCATAACGTTTTTTTCAAATTTAAATATTTAGTGTTAAATGCTCTATATTTTCATTCCATGTCAACGGTTTATTAATGGTGGGGCAAGAGTAATACATTTACCTGGCCTTTGAAAGCCAAAGATCACATCTTTTAAAGATATCATCCTCCCAATCATCTTTATCTAAAATTACTGGCAATTTTTTTATTAGTTTAAAATGTATTAGAAGATACTGTAGTACCTTTACCAACTTTTATAAAATTTATGAAAAAATGTGTTTTAATATATGATGACGATACAGAAATTTTATTTCTGTGCAAGGCAATTTTGGCCACTGATAATTATCGTGTAGAAACGCTCTCCCGTTGTGAAAATATAATTGCGGATGTTTTACTTATAAAACCGGATATAATTTTGATGGATTTGTGGATACCCGAAATTGGCGGTGAACAAGCTATTACCAATATGAAAGAAAACCCGGTTACACTTCATATTCCCGTTATTATATTTTCGGCCAATGCAGAAATCGCTGCTATATGCAAAAGGATAAAGGCCGATGATTATATAGAAAAGCCCTTTGACATAGCAGCATTCAGGGCAAAGATTAAAAAAAATATTTTATAATGTAGCAACCCTTATTTTTCCAAAGAAATAAATTTCCTTTCAGCCGCAGAATCTGCATCCTTGTCATTGCGGGCATCATTCTATTTAAATGAATGTAAAACAAACATAGATTCCGTAATCTGGTTTCTTCACTATTCGGTCAGGTAATCTTCAAATCAGATTTCAAAATAACCATTGCACAAATATTTCCCCATTTTGGGGGATTTTTTTACTGCTAAAATAGTTTTATTATACAAATAAAAACTGTTACTCCCTTTTTTATAGTTGCTGATTGTTATCATCCCGTCGTATAAAATATTGGTATAATGGTTGATTTAGAAACAATGGAATAGGAATAAAACAGAACATTCAAAAACCGTTGAAAGTGAAGGATAAATAATTGACGTTTCTTTAAACAATAACCGCAAATTGGTTAGCACATTTACTAAAATTAATAGCCCGATGATGCAGGATTTAAAAAGGATAAGTGATAAAGATATTTTGCGGATGCTTGTAGAAAAAAAGCTAAGGGCATGGGAACATCTTTATGAAAAATACGGAGCGGCAATGTATACTATTACCTATAAACTTGCTTGTGATAAAACGATTGCTGAAAAAATTTTTATAGATGCATTTGTTGAATTGCATGAAAAAAAAATCCTTGCAGATGTTACCAACGGGCTTTGTACACTAGTGCTGAGGCACACTTACAATTTTGCGATAGCACAATTGAAAAACTATGGCATACATTCAACTGCCATCAACCAGGCATTGCTATACGAAGTAATTGACCTTCTTTGCACTAAATGCAGTACCATAAAGCAGGTTGCATCACACCTAAGCATTACTGAAGCAGCAGCGAAGAAAAAGCTTCAGCATGAATTTTACTGGCTTCGCAACCAAACAGGCAATGCAGCATGTAAGGCAAACCAGCAAACGATATTACAACAACCGGATTATTACAGCAACTCAGATAATTAATTTATTTATCAGACACTTTAAAAAAATAGATGGAAAATATAAATTCGAGAGGAGAGGTTTGTTGAACTTTTGAGTGAACGCAACAACGTTCTAATTCGAGAAAGGGATGAAACGAAGCAAAAATTAAAAACCCAACGAACCCTACTTATTAGTAACACACATTAAATACAAAAGTATAAAAGAAGAACAAGTTAAACCTCTGGAAAAGTTTATTGAAATGGTTAAGGATGTACGTATATGTATGCTTATTACCAATGATAACGATGCGGAACATTCGTTCGGCAGGCCAATGGCTGTAAATAAAGTTGAGGAAGATGGTGCGATGTGGTTCTTTACCCAGGCCTCATCATATAAGGCAGATGAAATAGCACAAAGCAAAAAAGTTGCTATCGTTATTGCTAATGAAAGCAGTAACAATTATCTGATGATTCATGGAACGGCAGATTTGGTAAACGGCAAAATGAAGATGAAGGAACTATGGAGTTTAATAATGAAGGCATGGTTTCCGGTCGGTTTGGACGATCCTGATATGACACTGATTAAAGTAACTCCCACGGAAGTAAATTATTGGGATAGCAGTTCCAGCAAAATGGTAGTGCTGTTTAACATGTTAAAAGCAATTGTTACCGGAAAAGAATATGCAGAAGGTGAACATGGAACTATCAGCCTTTAAACATATCCTAACAATTAATAAAAGATTTTATAAAACATAAAATTACAAAAAGTGGAAAATTCAGAACATAAAGAAGGCGCACTTACAAAAGCTATCGAAAACCAAACAGCAAAATTACCTTCCGATACTTATCTGATAGGTGCAGGAGTTGCTATGGCAATTTCATTAACCCTAAAAATGATGGGCAAAAAGCACGAGGCACTTTTTGTTGGGCAATGGGTAGCTCCTATTCTGTTATTAGGAGTGTACAATAAATTAGTTAAACAATCAGGCAGCGAGTAAAATACATTTACTTTAGTCTCCTCCACAATATACCAGGTTGATGCAATAGGCAAAATAAATATTGTGATTTTTACAAATATGTTTAAGTGGGTATACTCCTTTCCCTTTTATGTATTATTGCAATTTAAAATAGTCACCAAAAAAATAAAAATATATGAAAAAGCTAATGATCATCACTGTTTGTTTTTTGCTCGCTTTATCTACAACGGCACAGGATAAAACGGATACTAAAATGGACAAAAAGATGGACGCAAAAATGGGCCATGGCAAACAAAAAGACTGTGTGATGATGAAAGATGGCAAAATGATGCAAATGAAAGATGGCAACACTATGATGATGGAAAAGGACATGACTTTTACGAATGGTGCTATGGTAATGACTGATGGCAACATGAAAATGAAAGATGGAAAAACACACATGCTTAAAGAAGGAGATTGTGTGATGATGGATGGCAAAATGAAACACATGCCTATGAAAAAAATGAAGCATAAAATGTAAATTATTTCAACAGGCTTCTTAATATTAGGAAGCTTGTTGATTTTTCAATCTATGAGTTTAGGGTGGGTTTTAAACTTGTCCATAACTTAAATAGTTATGAGTTTACAATATGATAGCATGATTCAAAATCTTTCTATAAAAAAGAATGAACTCAAAATGAAAAATATTTACTGTACAGCATTGCTTTTTTTAATCCTTATTTCGTGTAAT
Source organism: Ferruginibacter sp. (assembly GCA_043740775.1). Taxonomy (GTDB): domain Bacteria; phylum Bacteroidota; class Bacteroidia; order Chitinophagales; family Chitinophagaceae; genus Ferruginibacter. The sequence goes on from JAYUBR010001322.1 coordinate 5,406, forward strand.
ACCAAAAAATTAAATAAAGGGTCTTATAGCGGGTCTGTAAATACTTCCGGTTATAAAGCAGATAGTTTAAAAGCGCCTTATGAAACAGGTTCTGCTAAAAATTTCAGCAAGGTATTGGGATGGAAAGAAAACGAAAAACCGATTGCTCCACAGGGGTTTACTGTAAGCAAATTTGCAGAAGGATTTCAACATCCGCGGTGGATTTATGTTGCTGATAACGGAGATGTATTTGTAGCAGAATCAAATACTATATTAAAAGGTATTCTGAAATTTGGCGCCGGTATTTCCCGTAAAATTAAAACACAACACATCGGTGAAAGCATTAACCGCATCACACTATTACGTGATGTTGATAAAAATGGAATTCCTGAACACCGCTATGTGTTTGTACAAAACATGAACCAGCCTTTTGGCATGTTGATTATCGGCGATCATTTTTATGTGGGCAATACAGATGGCTTAATAAAATATGATTACGAGGCTGGGGATACTGCCATCCGTGGAATGGGACAACAAATTGTTTCGCTTCCTGCGGGTAAATTTAACCGCCACTGGACAAGAAATATTATTACCAATGCATCGAAAGATAAAATTTATGTAGGAGTAGGATCGGGAACCAACGTTGCTGAAAAAGGATTGGACAATGAAATAAGAAGAGCGGATATTTTGGAAGTAAACCTCGATGGCTCCGGAGAACGCATATATGCTCACGGGCTGAGAAACCCGGTTGGGATGGATTGGGCACCGGGTACGCAAACCTTGTGGGCAGCAGTAAACGAAAGGGACGAACTGGGCGATGAGTTAGTACCTGATTATTTTACCAGCGTGAAAGAAGGAGGATTTTATGGCTGGCCCTTCTTTTATTACGGGCAACACAAAGACCCGAGGATGGCCGGCCAACAAAGTGCTGATGCAATTGAAAAAGTAATTACCCCTGATATTCCTTTAGGCTCACACACCGCTTCATTGGGGCTTGTATTTTACCGGCAACATTTGTTTCCCGCTAAATATCATGAGGGTGCTTTTATAACGCAACACGGGTCGTGGAACCGTTCTGTACTGTCAGGCTATAAAGTAATTTTTGTTCCTTTCCATGATGGTAAACCTTCCGGTAAACCCGAAGATTTTTTAACAGGTTTTGTACAGGACCTTTCAGCAAGCAAAGTACATGGAAGACCCGTTGGCATAGCCATATTGCCCGACGGATCCATGCTGGTATCAGATGACGTTAGTAATGTTATCTGGCGTATTACTACAGATAAATAATCCATTTATTATTTTACCTTGTGTACCCAAAACGCTAACAGTCAGTTCCCGGTTAAATGTGCTATCGGAATGCGGATAAGACCAGCAAGTGCCACAGCAATTTTTCACAAAGCTTTAAAGTAGGTCAAAAAAATTACCCCAGCCAATCAGCAAGGTGTTGTGAAATAGCGGCAGACTCTACCATAAAACCATCGTGGCCATAATTGCTGTCGATGGCTATCAGCGTGGCATGTGGAAGATGTGCAGCTAAAAATTGCTGCTCCGTAAGCGGACAAAGGATATCGCTGCTAATGCCCACTATCAACGTGCGCTGGTGAATGTTTTGTAACACAGGATGTAACACTCCGCCCCGGCCTCGGGCAAGGTGGTGACTATCCATGCTTTTTGTAAGCAGCCAGTAACTGTAGGCATTAAAACGTTGTACCAGTTTATCGCCCTGGTATTGTATATAAGCGGAAGCTTTGTAATGGTCTAACTTTTCGGCATCACCATCGGTTTGCTGCTGCACCATAATGCCATAGTTGCGGTAGGTGAGCATGCCAATTGACCGGGCTGCTTTTAAGCCTTTGTCACCTGCGGTGGGCGATGGCTTTTGCCAGGTACAATCGGCCTCAATGGCCAGCCGCTGCGCCGTATGGGTTGCAATGCCCCAGGCACTTTCGGTTGGCGAGGTGGCCAGCAAAAATAAATTGTCAATCACTTCTTTTTCCATCACACACCATTCCATGGCCTGGTAACCGCCCATGCTGCCACCCATTAGCAAAAATATTTTTTCAATGCCCAGGTGCTGGCGCAATAAAATGTGGGCCTTCACCATATCCCGTATGGTAACCAACGGAAAACTGTGGTAGTAAGGGTGGCCGGTTGCGGGGTTAATGCTCAGCGGGCCGCTGCTGCCATAGCAACTGCCAATAATATTGGCGCATACTATAAAATATTTTTCAGGGTCAATTACATGTTGCGTGCCCACTACTCCTTTCCACCAGTCTGCCGCATCTGAGTTGGCGGTTAATGCATGGCAAACCCATACTACATTGCTTTTTTTTTCGTTTAATTGTCCGTAAGTGGTGTAGGCAATTGTCAATTCGGGCAGGGTGCCGCCGCTTTCAAGTGCTATTGGATGTGGGAAATGAAAAAATTGCATTAAATTAAATAAGTATTCGTCAGTTGAAATGCAAAGTAAAGGCTTGCAGGAATTATATTTGTAAAAATTTTTGAAATGATAGAAATAAATGTAAACCGTATCCAGGGTGATTGTGGTTTTGAGGCCACCGATGCCAATGGTCATACTATAAAAATGGATACCAGTCCGGAGACCGGCGGGTTAAATTTTGGCGTACGTCCCATGCAGGTTTTGCTGATGGGCCTTGGTGGCTGCAGTGGAATTGATATAGTAATGATCTTAAAAAAACAACGCCAGACGGTAGAACATTTTTCTATGAAAATAGAAGGCGAAAGGCAAACGGGAAAAGAACCTTCGCTGTGGGAAAATGTAAAAATTGTGTTTCACCTGAAGGGTGTTATTGATGAAGAAAAAGCCTATCGTGCCTGCGAATTATCTATGAATAAATATTGTTCTGTTGCCGAAACCTTGCGGTTGGGTGGTACCAAATTAACCTGGGATGTAAAAGTAAACAGCGCCAGCTAACTTCTGTGTCTTTTCCATTGTATAAAACATGAAGTAGAAAGTAAATACAATTTTTGTCCAGGCAAAGAAACCGCAATGTGGTACATCCTTGCATCGCCCTCTTGTATAGCATCTTTTCAATTTGGCTTTTATTATGTTGCAGGAAAATTTGGAAGGGGTTTAAATTGTTGCATGCACCAAATTTGCTCAGCATATTTTTTATTTTACATCAATAAAAAATTTGCAAAAATTATAGAAAGTGATTTGATACTCGCTATTGTATGAAGACGCTTATAATTATATCAACTTTTCTTTTTTTTTGTGCCTGTAATAGCCCATTAAAACCGGATATAAATAGTATTACAAAGGGTAAGGAATGGGATATTAAATTAGAAAACGATTTAGGGAGACTAAATTACTTTGCCAAAACATTTTGATACATTATTTAAATGGACACAATATTCAGACTGCGGGGATGGTTGTGCAAATATTGACTATAGAGTTCAACCCAAAAAGTTACCATTTCGCAAGGAAAGTGGATTCATTTACTTCCCATTAAAAGATTCTGTTGAACAATTTACCGTAAAGCATTCTAAACTTAATTACCTACAAGAAACAGACTAGGTAGTTACTTTTAAACACATTAGAGAGATTTTAAAAAATGAGGCTTATAAATATCCGTCCGAAAAATATTTAATTGACACAATAATCAAAATAAATAATCGGGATTTTCCAGTTATTGCATTTTCAACTATTGATACCGTTAATAAAACAGTAACTCAATATCTAAATTCTGTTACACCATTGAAAGAAAATATTCTTAAGTTCTTTTTCGAATATCGAAAAAACTACAAAGATTCTTCGTCAATTTCTTTCATTAAAGCTTCGCTAAAAGCTTTAAAAACCATCCAAATTTCCAATGTTAGGTAGTAAAATGTGAAGCATGTTACCAGATGAGTATTTTTTTTCAGCACTTCCTCTTTAACTATCTTTGGCACGTGTTCGAAAAATTCAATTAATGCTTTATCTATAAGCTTTATTTGAATCAAATATTTTATTTGCGATAACATCAAACATAATGGGCACTCGTGATGAAAATACTTTTATTAC
>JAYUBR010001323.1:0-2878 GCA_043740775.1 Ferruginibacter sp.
TTAATTACTTTATCTTTAGCTTTATCGCTTATATATATTGCATTTCCCAAAAATTTAGCAGGTTCAACAGTTACTTCAACATCTTCCAAAGGAACTTGCGAAAATTTCGATGACATTGTATTAACAGAATTATTTGAAATATTTGTACTCATTCTTATAAAAAATTTAAGTTACAAACTTACTTTTCTTCCTTTTAAAAAAGGGAAAGTTCATTACGAATTAGGAGGTTCATTATTAGTGAACAACACTTTCATCAAACTTAATAACTTCCTTGCCATTTTTTACACGGTAGTCATTAATTGCAGCTTTAATAGCATCTTCTGCTAATACCGAACAGTGGATTTTAACAGGGGGAAGATTTAACTCTTCTACGAAATCCATGTTATCAACTGTCAAAGCTTCATCTATGCTTTTCCCTTTTAACCATTCTGTAGCCAAAGAAGATGATGCGATTGCAGATCCGCAACCAAAAGTTTTAAATTTTGCATCGGTGATCATACCGGTAGCATCATCTACCTGAATCTGCAAACGCATTACGTCTCCACACTCAGGCGCACCTACCAGACCGGTTCCTACGTTCTTACTGCTTTTATCCAGCGTACCAACATTTTTAGGATTTTGGTAGTGGTCAATTACTTTTTCTGAATATGCCATGATAATAAAATTTGAAAATGTGAAAATTAAAAAATGTGAAAATTATTACACTATTGCAATCCGAAAGCTAATTTTCAAATTTTCGAATTGCTTAATTTCCTAATTAATGTGCTGCCCACTCAATTGTACTTAAATCAATTCCTTCTTTATACATTTCCCACAGCGGGCTCATTTCCCTTAACTTTAAAACGGTTTCGCTGATTGCTTTAATGGTATAATCAATCTGGTCTTCCGTGGTAAACCGTCCTAATCCAAAACGCAGCGAACTGTGTGCCAGATCGTCTCCCAGGCCAAGTGCTTTTAAAACATAAGAAGGTTCCAGTGATGCAGAGGTACAGGCCGAACCTGAACTCAGTGCAATATTTTTATTAAAGCCCATTAACAATCCTTCGCCTTCAACATGTTTAAAAGATATATTGGTTACATGGGGCAAACGGTGTTCTGTGCTGCCATTGATGTAAGCTTCTTCCAGTTTCATTAATTCAGTTTCCAGCTTATCTCTTAAAATGCTGATCCGTTTTGTATCTGATTCCATTTCCAACCGACACAATTCGCAGGCTTTACCAAAGCCTACAATACCAGGTACATTTAAAGTACCACTACGCATACCTCTTTCATGGCCGCCACCGTCCATTTGTGCGGTAACCTTTACCCTTGGGTTTTTGCGGCGAACATACAATACGCCTATACCTTTAGGGCCATACATTTTATGTGCTGTAAATGCCATCAGGTCAATGCCATCTTTGTTAACATCTACTGGTATTTTCCCAACGGCCTGCACTGCATCTGTAAAAAATAATACGCCATATTTTTTTGCAATAGCACTTATTTCCCTGATTGGTTGAACAGTTCCTATTTCATTGTTTGCATACATGATGGCAATCAAAATAGTGGTTGGCTTTATAGCCGCTTCCAATTCTTTCAGGTCTATCAAACCATCTCTTTTTACCTGCAGATAACTGACTTCTCCGCCGGTTTTTTCAATGTGTTTGCAGGTATCCAGCACAGCCTTATGCTCTGTAGTAGCGGTGATGATGTGGTTTCCTTTGCTGGCATACATTTCATACACGCCTTTAATAGCAAGATTATCCCCTTCCGTAGCGCCGCTGGTAAAAATGATTTCTTTGGGATCGGCTCCAACTAATTTAGCTACCTGTTCACGGGCATAGTCAACCGCTTCTTCAGCTTCCCAGCCAAAAGGATGATTGCGGCTTGCCGCATTACCATAATGTTCCAGAAAATAAGGAGTCATTGCCTCCAGAACCCTTGGATCCATTGGAGTTGTAGCATTGTTATCTAAATATATCGGTAGTTTTAACATACAAGTTTATTTGAGCATTGAACATAAAATTACTACAAAAGGTTCTATTTTAGCTTGGTTAACCACCTTGCGACTCAATAATTTCCCTATTTCATAAACCGCCTGTAAAGGCTTATATATTTATTATGCAACAAATAGACCATATTGGTATTGCCGTTAAAAGCCTGGCAACCGCTGTTCCATTATTTGAAAAGTTATTGAACAGCCCTTGTTATAAAACAGAACTGATAAGCAGTGAAGATGTAACCACCGCCTTTTTTAAAACCGGCGAAACCAAGATAGAATTGCTGGAAAGTAATACTAAAGACGGTGTAATTGCCCGGTACATTGCAAAAAAAGGCGAAGGTGTTCACCATATTGCTTTTGAGGTTGCTGATATAGGGGCAGAAATGGACAGGTTGAAATCTAAGGGTTTTACGTTGTTAAATGAAACACCAAAGATTGGGGCTGATAATAAGTTGGTGTGTTTTTTACATCCGAAAGATACCAATGGCATTTTGATTGAGCTAACTATGGAAAATAAAGAAGATTCTGGCCGGGTGTTTTAAGATTGAATTTTGATCACTCTTTTTAAGTAGTTTTTTGTAATTTGAATTATTATAAAATTTAGTACCATGAAACCTGCATCTTTATATATTTTGTTGATTTACTTAATGTCAGCAAACATTTCATGCAACAAACCCCCTTGCGAGTGTGATTTTATTCCTGCTGATTTTATTGAGTTTAAAGTATTAAATCATCAAGGGCAAAATCTGCTATTTGGTTCGTTCGCTTTATACCTTACAGACAGTATTCAAATATTGAAAGAGAAAAATAACCTTACTGTAAATAACGCATCGGTTAGTAAAGGACTAACAGATTCTACAGCAATACAGCTAAATTTTTATGTGCCGGAAGTAAAAA
>JAYUBR010001324.1:0-1012 GCA_043740775.1 Ferruginibacter sp.
CCGTAATTCAATACGTGCCCGATAGGTATTGATTCCTTTTTGAAGGTTATAATCTGTGGCCGTAAAATGTAAACCTGTAATATTGTTTACTTCTTTAAAACCAACGAAAATTCCTGACTGCAGTTTTTCAAACACTATTTTTTTTATTAAATAATTTGTTCCTGTTTGCAATTGAATGATGGCGGTATTATTATTTTGAAGATCGGCTAAAAAATTATTTACGTAACAATCAACACCCTTCAATGTATAATTTATTGGTATAACTTTTTACACCAGTTTTCCATTTATTAATGGTGCCACAGCAAATTGCCGGTAAGGGATATTGACCTTATTAAAAACATATTGCGTATCAGTTGTAATAGCTACTGGCTGAAGGTATTTACCCTGCAAACTATATATTTGGTAACTGCTTACACCTTGCAATTTGTTCCAGAAATACAGCACAGAATCTGCACAATTAAAACCTGTATTAAAATCTAATTTTTTGCTGATGGTAAATGTGTAGCTTAAAAAATCACCTGCATTAGTTTGCATTTTTAAGATGGCGGGTGCATTGGTATCAGGCACATTCCAGTAAAAATATTTATTACCAGTGTTGATTAAACTGTCAATCAATTGCCAGTTATTTCCTTTATCTGCACTATACAATAAATGTGTATTGGCAGTGGGTATATCAGTATTACAACGGATAATATTTGCAGTAGCAGGAAATAAATTATCTGATGCGGAAGGAAAATTCCATGAAAAAATATTGGTGGTATCAAGCTGGTAAGCTATATAAAAAGACTGATCTCCACTGCTGGTATTAAACCCTTTTACAACAATTTTATAGTTTCCAGTTACAGGGTTATCCAGCGTAATTTGTTCAATAGTATTCAGGCTGTCTCTTTTGCGAACAGGTAATGCGGATAATGAATCTGCATTAGCAAAACTATTCAGCACCCAAGGTTTCCATGACTGATTAGTGGCAGGTAACTGTAGTTCCAAATCAAGATCATTCACCAGTGCTTTA
>JAYUBR010001325.1:0-1009 GCA_043740775.1 Ferruginibacter sp.
ACCGCTGGCTCGAAGATGATAAAAGTGATTCAACCAAACAATGGGTAAAGGCACAAAATGCAGTTACACAGCATTACCTGGATGCCATTCCTTACCGCAAAAACTTTAGGGAAGCTATTGAAAAAATATATGACTATCCTAAATTTTCAGCACCTTTCAGAAAGGTTAACTGGTTTTATTTTTATAAAAATGATGGCCTGCAAAATCAAAGCGTATTGTACCGCCAGCAAGGCTTGAATGGTAAACCGGAACTGGTGATTGACCCCAACAAACTAAGTGCAGATGGCACTACCCGGTTGCAATTATTTTCATTAAGTAAAGATGGCCATTATGCTGCAATAGGCCTTAGCAAGGGCGGCAGCGACTGGCAAACATATTATGTTCGGGATATGAAAACCGGAAAAGATTTGAGCGATGAATTGAGCTGGGTAAAATTTAGTACTGCTGCCTGGAAAGGCAATGGATTTTATTACAGCCGTTACCCTGCACCACAAAAGGGTACCAGCGATCTGAGCGCAAAAAACGAAAACCACCAGGTGTATTTTCATAAAGCAGGCACCCCGCAAAATGAAGATAAACTTGTGTATGAAAACAAAGAAAATCCGCAACGCTTTATCAGTGCATCCACCAGCGAAGATGAACACTATTTATTTTTAACCATCAGCGACAGGGGAAAAGGTCTGGACGGAAATGCAGTTTATTTTAAAAATTTAAATCAAACATCTGACACCAGTTTTATACCTATTGTTAAAGAAATTACTAATAATGATTACCATGTGATAGATAATACAAAAGACGGGTTTTTATTAAAAACTAATGAAGGGGCGCCCAATAGCAAAGTGATTGCTGTAAGCATTGCACATCCCAATATTTCAAAGGCTAAAATAATTGTTCCCGAAAAGCCTGAGCCATTGCAAAGTGCCAACACCGGAGGCGGTAAATTGTTTGTTGATTATTTAAAAGATGTAAGCACCCGTACCTATGTGTACAATTTTGCAGGTAAATTATT
>JAYUBR010001326.1:0-1006 GCA_043740775.1 Ferruginibacter sp.
TAGCAATATCATTGCTGGGCAGGTTGATGATTACTACATCCGGATTGTAGCTCAAAGCCTTTGTTATATTAGCCAATGGATCGGTAGCCGGCCTTCCCGTAGGTGGTATATAACCAGCAGGCATTTCCTGGTAAGTATTATAACCGCTCACTGCTATATTAAAAAAAGCGGTATCAATTCCATCAGTGGTATTGATATTGAAACTGCTTTCCAATAGCCCGGCCCACGACGATTGATAGCTTGTTGCGCCGTAACCGGCAGCAGTTGAAGAGCCCATAATTACAACTTTTTTTTGTGCAAATGCGGGGTAATGCATGCAAAGGCCAGCCACACAAAGTAGCGGAAGAAGAAATTTAATCTTCATAACATTTTATATTTTAAAAATTAAAAAAATGACAAGGAGGGGACTTGTGGTTAGGTATTAGGTAAGATTTCAGATAAAACAAAACTATGCTTTTTTTTGATAAAAAAACAATATCGTCAAAAAAATGAATACTTATATTATACTCATTCGTCTTTCAATTAATATTGAAAGTAAAGCAATGGATAGTTTAAATTATTTTTTTTATAGTAGCATGTATGGCTATCTGTCTGCACCATCGCATACAATAATTCAATAGTAATTTTTCATATGAACCGTTACCGCAGTAATGCTTCCTTTATTTTAGCGGGCGTTTAAAAAACGTTGTTCCTGTTTGACAATGGCAGTTTCAACCGATGAACAAAATATTCTATTTTTACCAAAATCATCTTACAACAATTGGCAATGGAAGCTATCAAAGAATTATTTCAACAATACTGCAAGGATGCTATTGAGGATATTGAAACCATTCCGCAAAGTGGTGGCGACAGGGTGTATTACAGAATTAAAACCGCAAACGGTTCTTATATTGCAACCAGCAATTACAACATACAAGAAAACGAAGCCTTCCTTTATTTTAGCGAACATTTTAAAAAGGCCTGGTGTCCGGTTCCGGAAATTTATTTTGTAAACGAAAATAAAACG
>JAYUBR010001327.1:0-1001 GCA_043740775.1 Ferruginibacter sp.
AAAACGTGTACAAATGTAAATAGAATCAGCTTTTAAAATTGTTCAATATCAATCTATCTTCCCATAAATACCATCAGTATTTGAACATCGCTGGGGTTAACTCCAGATATACGGGATGCCTGCCCAAGTGTACGGGGTTTAATTTTAGTAAACTTTTGTCTGGCCTCGTTGCTTAACGAAACAAGTTTGGTATAATTAAAGCTATCTGGTATTATTAAATCTTCCAACTGGCTCATTTTAGCCACCAGCTCCTTTTCCTTTTCAATATAAGTGTCATATTTAGTTAATATTTCAACCTGTTCAAGTGTTTCATTATTAAATTCCTGTAAGGCAAGTTTTAGCCTTGAAACAGAATTTTGCATTTCCTGCAGCCCGATATTGGGTCTTAATAATAACTGCAGTACTTTTTGCCTATTGATTAAGGGCGAAGATGGAATACTTTCCAGAAATTCATTTATTTCTTCGGGTTCCAAAGAAAGCGTTCCAAGTATCTCTTTTACTTTATTCACCGCTACTGTTTTCGCTTTTACTTTATCCATTCTTTCCTGTGAAGCCAGGCCCAGCCGGTAGCTTAATGGGGTTAGCCTAACATCTGCATTATCCTGCCTCAGCAGGGTTCTGAATTCGGCACGACTGGTAAACATCCTGTAAGGCTCATCGGTTCCTTTATTAATAAGGTCATCAATCAGTACACCAATATAGGCTTCACTTCTTTTTAACACAACGGGCTCCCGTTGCTTTACTTTTTGATGTGCATTTATACCTGCCATCAGGCCCTGACAAGCTGCTTCTTCGTAACCCGTGGTGCCATTGATCTGACCAGCAAAAAACAAATTTTGAATCAGTTTAGTTTCTAAGCTGAATTGTAATTGTGTAGGAGGAAAAAAGTCATATTCAATAGCGTATCCAGGGCGAAACATTTTACAGTTTTCAAAGCCAGGAACCAGTTTAAGTGCCTGGTATTGAACATGTTCTGGCAAGGATGAAGAAAATCCATTTAC
>JAYUBR010001328.1:0-1002 GCA_043740775.1 Ferruginibacter sp.
ATTGTGGCCCCTTTGTGTAATCAATGCTTAACTGCAACACCGGGATTTTTGCTTCGGGGTACATGTGCCGTACAATCGTCCAGGTGCCATGGTCCAAACCCCAGTCGTGATCGGGTACCACATTGGCTGTATGTATAAGTGCTGCAGTTTCTTTTGCCAGTGTTGGGTTGCCTGGTGCCGGGTACTGCACATCATACAAAGCTTTGGGAAAGCCCCCAAAATCATGAATGGTTTTTGGAAAATCCATGGCCGTTATAAGCGTTCCTTTGGTAAACCAGTGAGCTGATATTACAAGTACGGCTGCAGGAACAGGTATTTCTTTTGCCAGCTTTGTCCAGCGTTGGCTAAATTCATTGTCTTCAATGCCGTTCATGGGCGAACCATGACCAATAAACAATACCGGCATCAGTTGATCCTGTTCTTTTAAAGTGCTGGTAAATTTATTGAATGCTGATAAAGTGGGCATAGTTAGTCCTCCTGTTATTATTGTTTGTATAATTTTTTTCTTTCCATCATTCCCGTGAACAGATCAATTATTTTTTACTATCCAATGTAAGCAATTAATTTTTACTTTTTAAAAGTTGCCTGTGGGGACACATGCAACGGCGTTCTACCGGGGTTGGTGTATCCACCAACTTCAAAATGGGAAACGAAAATTCTATTTTTTAAACATCTTATAGTGCAATGAGGCAGTTTTTAATTTTCACTTTTTACTTTACGGCTGATGCAATATTATTTCGCTTAATGCTTTACGTGACCTGGGTGCCATTTCCCTTGTTTTAAAAGGCTCGTCTAATTTTTCAGCTTCATCAGGATAGCCCAATGCAATCATAACTACCGGTACCGCATCGGCTTCCAACTGAAGCAAAGCAGTTATTTTTTTTCTGTCAAAGCCACCCATCAGGTGGGTATAAATGCCCATGCTGTTGGCTTGCATGGTTAGCAGCATATTGGCAGCACCCACATCGTGCATTGCGCTGCCATTAACAGTAGCGCCATCTG
>JAYUBR010001329.1:0-1002 GCA_043740775.1 Ferruginibacter sp.
TTTTGCAACGTTCAGAATAAAAAGGTGAAAATTTTGGAAACAGCGAAATAAAGGCAATGGGCAACAATACAATTCCTATCCAGCGAAGATCGTATTGCAGACCGAGTATGAAAGAAGGCAGCAGACCGCTAACCCTTGTGGCAAAGGGTTTAAAGCAAATCAATGTGATAATGCGGAAGCCTGTAAATATGCACAGGTAAATAATAAACAGGTTTATTATCCATTGAATTGTTTTAGGAAAACGCCACCTTGTAAGCATACGATATTTTTATATTGAACACCTGATTACGTTTGCAGGATAGAATGAACTGATCAGTATTTTCTTTTATTATTAAACAACAAATACCTCGCTGTTTCATAATACGCATCGGTTAAGCGACCCATGGCATTTTTAATGCTGTCTGTTTCAGCAGTAACTGTTACCGGGTTATTATCTGTTACAGAAACGATGTTTGTCTTTTTTGTAGCCAGATTTTTTACATAAAAATAACGGCTGTTTACCATGCCAATATCTTTACTTTCATGATCAATTATAAAGGCATATTTTTCCGCCACATTGCCTGTATCAAATAAATTGCTACCCATCGAATTATTGTGGTAAGGTATGCCAGCCAGAGATGCAGCAGAAGGCATAATATCTACCTGCGAACAGGCAGAATGAACCAGTTTAGGTTGCAACAATTTTGGCGCATAAAACAGCAACGGCACATGCTCACTGGTAAGCCGCTGCTCCGTCCAGCTATTGGGATACAGGGCCCTTGCATCACCTCCAATACCATGATCGCCTGTAAAAATAAAAATTGTATTGGCAAAATATTTTTCTTTTTTAGCGGCTTCAAAAAACTGCTGGTAACAAAAATCAGTATACCGGAAAGCATTCAACTGATCAATATTTTCAAAGCCATATTTATGAATACTGTCATCCGGAAAATTTACTTTTTTAAATTGTGCAAAGTCTTCTGCAGGAATAGTGTAAGGACGGTGATTATCGGCAGTTTGTAT
>JAYUBR010001330.1:0-1006 GCA_043740775.1 Ferruginibacter sp.
AATATCCCTGAAATCTATATTGAAAAAGATTATTGGGTAACCGTTGCTTTGTATAAAAATTCATCGCCGTCCACTTCAAGCCGGTATTGGTTGCCAATAAAGCAAAAGCCTTTACCCATTTGCAGGATAAAGTTGCGGATGTTTAAAACTACTTGTTGCTCTATCTGTCTTTCATTCTCCAGTTCATCACCGGCAATAAAATCAAGTAAGTACTCGTCTTTAAACACCTTCAGCGCCGATGGCTTCAAGCTTTCAGCTATCGTATTGGCAAAGTTATTAGGCAGTTTACCTTCTTTGCTGTAAAGGTCATTCTCAATATGATGTTCCAACACTGTTAGAGACCAGAAATTTGCCGCCGCTGACTGGATATAAAAAATCCGGGCTTCCCAGGTCTTTATTTTAGTGATAATGGTGAAATGATGGGAGAAGCTGATTCCGATAAAAGCCTCATAAAAGCCCTTATTTTCAATTAGGTTCGACAGTGTCGAACTAATTGAAAAGCTCTCCCCTGCCCCTGCCTGCCTAATTTGGTTCGACACTGTCGAACCAATTATAAGGTGCGGTGAATAAGCCTCGGCAAACAGCCTTATTTTTTTGAGGTTACCGGATGAAAATCCTTTCAGCCCAGGCAGTTCTTTTTGCAGATCTGCTGAAATCTGGTCAAGCACTTTAGCCCCCCATTTCTGGGCTTTAATTTTCTCCGAAATCATCAACCCTGTTTTAAAATATAGCATTAATTGCTCCCGGTTGGCAAGTCTGGCTGCGGCGTAACGGCTTAGTACAATTTGCTTTTTAATAGACTGGATGAATTCCACGTAATTTTTATCAATTTTCATAGCTTCAAATTTTATTATTATAAACCCTTCATTGCCAATAAATAAAAAAGACCCGCTCAATCTTATGCCGTCAAAAGATTGGCGAGTCTGGTTAAATCAGGTATAAAATGGTTCGAAAAATGTCCGTGCAGGGCAACCAGCAAGGACAAATCGGTTTTTTTACTGGTTTG
>JAYUBR010001331.1:0-1006 GCA_043740775.1 Ferruginibacter sp.
CAAACAAGTGGTGCAGGTGTTAAAGGCAAATGGCAAACCATTGATTTGCACTGAGTATATGGCCCGTACCCGCAACAGCCGTTTTGCAACGGTGCTGCCTATGCTGAAGAAAGAAAATGCAGGCGCCATTAACTGGGGTTTTGTAGATGGAAAAACAAACACCATTTATGCATGGGATACTCCTACGCAGGATGGAAGCCAGCCTGTAGAATGGTTCCATGATATTTTTAAAAAGGATGGTACTCCTTACCGGGAAGACGAGGTGAATTTGATAAAGAAACTGAATGGAGTGCAATAAAATGTACTGCTAAATTTTTTTTGATATGAGCAATCGTAAAACCTGTTGTTTCTACATCAGGTTGCTTTAAAAGCCAACTTTAATAAGTAGCATCATGGGTGAAAATATTTTAAAAATAACGCTGATGGATATTGCACGTGAATTAAACATTACAGCAGCTACTGTTTCCCGTGCCCTAAGCAATCACCCTGCAATTAAGGAATCCACCAAACGGGCTGTGCGGGAAACGGCTATCAAATTAAAATACCAGCCCAACAAAGTTGCATCGTCGCTTCGCCTTGGCAAATCAAAAATTATCGGTGTTATTATCCCCAGTGCGGAAATAAATTTTTTTGGTTCCGTGGTACATGGCATTGAGAAAATAGCGAACGAACACAACTATAATGTATTGATCTATCAATCGAACGAATCATATGAGTACGAAAAAAGAGGTGTGCAAACTTTTTTACAATCACAGGTAGATGGAATACTGGCATCTATTTCAAAAGAAACCATCAATCTTGATCACTACATCGAAATAAAAAAAAGAGGCGTGCCACTGGTGCTGTTTGATAGGGGTATTGACAGCCTTGGGGTATCCTCAGTTGTGGTAGATGATTATCGCGGTGCCTTTGAGGCTACCAAACATCTGATAAGCCAGGGTTGTAAACGTATTGCTCATATAGGTGGTCAGCAACATGTGAGTATTTTTAATCAACGGTTGAAGGG
>JAYUBR010001332.1:0-1000 GCA_043740775.1 Ferruginibacter sp.
CTAAGTGTCAAATCAAAAAGAAAGAAAGCAGGCTGGAGCAATGAGTACCTCACCGCTATTCTAACAAATGCTCAATAAGTTTTAATGCGTTTGCCCTGGGTTATCAGATAACTGCATTTTTTATTTTACTTTGTACCAATGAAAAAAATATATGTCCTTTCAATAATGATGTTGCTCTTCTGCCATACAAATGCACAAACAGATTCAGCAGTGTATTCAAAATTTACCACTGCACAAAACAGGGCAAAGCTTTACAGTAACATAATTAAAAATTCCATCACAAAAAATTTATCGTTACCATTAAATGATAGTACTGAAGAAAACTGGGAAGACGCTTTCAGTGCCATAGAATTAATTTATTACAAAGAAACATGGACAAAAATTAAATTAAAAACAGCGGCGGATGATCTTACAAAAAGAAGCACGGAATTTCAACGCAGCTTTATTGAACTGCTGTATGCAACAGGCCAAAAAGACTACACGCAACAGGTAGATGATTTGTTTAGAAATACCTCCAATGGCAAAATACTTGCCATGTGTGCTGAGTATTTACTGATGGCAGACAGTTCTCAAAAAAATAAAAATTACATCACTAAAATTGCTGCAAAAAAATCAAAACAAATCAGCAGTGATAATGATTCCCTTGCTGTTGTTAATTTATTGAAACACCTGGAAGATATTCATACAAATAAAAAATTTACAATTGTAACCTTCTTTAAACCATTGTTTAAAAGGAATTATTTAAAAGGAAACACCATTGTTTACAGCATACAAAGAAAAAACAGGAATTACCCAGGCATGGTATTTATTAAAGACACGGCAGGCAATTTTGTAACCAACGCCAACAGGCAGATTTTTACGCTGCCTCAACTGGCAAGAAGCCTAAGCAACATGCCCGGCTATTTAACCAATGGCAATACACCACAAGGCATTTACAGGATATTTGGCTTTGATAAAAGCCGCAGCAATTTTATTGGCCCCACCGAAAACCTGCAGCTCA
>JAYUBR010001333.1:0-1000 GCA_043740775.1 Ferruginibacter sp.
AGGGATAAACTTTTTACCCGCCCCCACTAGCAAAGCAAGTTTAGCTTATTTCATTAAGCGCATCGCGCTGGTGACGCAGTAATTGACTAAGCTCTTTCATCTGCTGCCTAAATCCGCCTTTAAACGCATTGCGTGAGGTTATGGCCTTGCCTTCAATCGTTCGGGCGCCTGTGCTATGTTGCCAGCATGAAAACAAAAACTCATTAATTTAAAACTAAAATCAATTACTTTAAGCTTGCTTTTGCCATCTAGTTAGTTCTGCACCTGATACGAGCGTTTCTTTTAAGTGGTAATTTATGAAAATTTACACGAAAAAAAACCGCCGATTGGCGGTTAATAAAGTTTAATTTTGAGAATGTTTATTCAGGCGTTATTCCAAGCTCTTGAAACACCATCACCAAATCTATACCTTCGTCATTAGCTGTTTTGTCAGATTGCGAAGCTAGATTCTTTGCCATTTGTAAGTCACCGCTCATCAGTGCATTTATTTTAAGCTGTTGCAATAAGGCCCATTTTTTATGCGCATCAACTGCCTCTTGTAGATATTTATCTGCCTTTTCATTTGATAAATGTTTTGCATTTATATCTTTAGCACGATTAAGAATTTTATCTATTTCATTTATATATACTTGAACTTTGTCAGATTCGCCTTTTTTTGCCTTGCCCGTGGATATAACTTTTTTTAACAAATCCATTAATAATTCGCTTTGCGCGTTCCAATCTTCCTCTATGGCTTTAATCTGACTAGTAACCTTTTTGGCTATATCTTGGTCTGATAATGGCGCGGGTTCTTGTGCAGTTTCTTTTACATTTTCAATAGGTTGTGTTTCAGATGTTTGACTGTCAGTATTAGTTGTATTACTTGGTAAAGAAATAATCACGCCAATAACTATTAAAAAAAAACAACAACAAGGCAACCGCCTAATAGAATTTTTTGTAACTCTGGCACAACTGGCGCGCCGCAAGACGGGCATTTTATAGCTTTATTACTTATTTCTGC
>JAYUBR010001334.1:0-1001 GCA_043740775.1 Ferruginibacter sp.
CGCTTCATCGCCGCTAATTATGGGGTAAGGGATAAGGACTTCTTCCTTTACAGGTTAGCACGTTACTACTCATAGCACATCAAAATATTAATTAGCCCAGATTGCTTCTTTTTTATTCCCTCCAAAGCGCTGCAATGTTATCAGTCATTCTTTTAAATCTATCAGGATTTTTGCATTTTTTTGTTCCGTAGAAGAAATGAAAATTTCATAACGTTTGCCCGCTGCTGTTAGTATCATCAGCGAGGTGTTGGGTGGTATTGATCCAAGATTATCAGCAACCATTACCAGTTCGTGATGAGGATGCTCTTTATCTACTTTTATTTTCAAGGTAATTGGCTTTGCAGAAAGACCGGCGTGCGCCACCAGCAATTGATTGTTGTGATAGATGGTAACAGTATCACCATCAATTTCGCCATTATCATACAACTCAATTACCATTTCTGTTTCTTCTGTTTCAATTTTTTTTATTAATGGATTTGCCCTGGTTGCAATCACAGTTGGTACAGGCAGAGTTGCTAATTTTTCTATTTTTACAGTAGCAGTTAAAGCTGCCGGTTTGATACTAACAGGCGCACTGATAATTTCAGGATTGCTTTTTTCAGGGATTGGTAAAGAAGGAGTTGTTTCGTTTACAAAAGGCCCTTCTACAGGCTTTTTCACTTGTTTCACCCATTCTGTTTTAACAGACAATGGTTGAGGAGCCACGGCGATGAGTGGTTCCGGCATCCTGCATTCCTTAATTAAAATGTCATCCATCGCAAAATCGTTACCACAGCCTCCATTGGCATTGTCATCCATTTTTATGGCCACAACATTTGCACCAGGCGGCACGCTAAATATGCCTGTGTATTTTTTCCATACGGGTTGCTCTGCAGGAGCTATAATGCCTGTTGCAAATTGTCCTATCATATGGTCGCCTGAAGAAATAGCAATGCTGATGTCAGGAGAATAAATGGTTCCGCATGGGCCGGTGATGCAGATATTTACAAGCCATACAGAAA